>NZ_BAIO01000249.1 GCF_000613305.1 Komagataeibacter kakiaceti JCM 25156 | reverse complement strand
CACGGGCCAGCAGGTCCCAGCACGGCGCGTGCAACCGGCTCCACCCGCGCGGCCACCGCCGGGGTCAGGCCACCGCCGTAATCCTTCATGGTGACAGGCTGCACGCCAATCAGCGAGACCCTGCGTGGGGCATGTCCGCGCAGGTCCAGCAACGCCAGCACTTCCTGAAATCCGGTCTGGTGCAGGCTCATCTTGCGCGCGCCGATCGTGGCGGGCACGTCCGCGCCATGCACCTCGTGCACGGTGGCGGGCGGCAGGCCAAAATCAATTGCATCGACAATGACCAGACCGGCCAGATCCTCCAGATGCGGCAGCAGGTACAGGCCCTGCGTGCCGCCGTCCATCAACTCCACGGGGGCGGGAAATTCGTACCGCGCGGCCAGATATTCGACCGTCCGCACGCCAAACCCCTCATCCGCCCACAGGATGTTCCCGATACCGAGAACCAGTACCCTGCCGCCTGCTCCGCCTTCGTGCTGATCACTCGTCATGCGGTCGCGCCGCCTCCGTTCCTGAACCCTGTCCCGCGCATTCCGCGCCTTTGAAATCTTATATGAGCAAGAACCGTACCATCTTGCGGGGTGATTACGCACTTACCGCCCACAAACAGAAAACCTGCCACCACGATCTCCGTGATGGCAGATTTTATGGAAACTTTCTTTCCGGTTTTACAGAAAGTGGAAAGTTTATGTTCAGTCCGGTCGGTCATCGCGGAAAGTGCGATAGCCATTCGTCATGGATGAAATCAGCGTCTGCCGGGACATGATATCCTCCCGCGAGACCGTATAGACATGGATCATCACGAACAGCACGATCACCCACATTCCCCAATGGTGCAGGAAATGGGTGGACAGGTTCCCGCCCAGCCACGGCATGATCCAGCCAAAGACATGGCCTTCCCAGCTATCGATGCCGGTTCCATCGGAATAAAGGGCAAATCCCGTCGCGATCATGAACAGGCCCGTCAGCGTGAAGCAGAAGAACAGGGCCGTGCGCGCCAGCGCGTTATGGCCGATGACGGTTTTCGCCTGCTTCCTGATGAAGGCGTAAACCAGCATCTCATCCAGCAGGTCCTTCCAGTACGCCTTTTTCCATACCGGCAGGAAAAAGAGTTCACGCGAATAGATGTTGCCCATGAAGGCCCAGATCACCCGCCCGGCGAAACCGACCGAGAATATCCATGCCGCCGCGAAGTGCAGGTACCGTATCCAGCCCATCTGGTAATGGCTGCTGGCCTCACCGGACAGGCTGGGCGGGGGCGAACCGATCAGGTAGCCCGTCACGACCAGCACCACGATGGATGCGGCGGTAACCCAGTGCCACAGCCGCACCGGCGCTTCGTAAACATAGACAGTCAGCAGCCTGCGCGCACGTAACGGACGGGCGTGCAGCCCCTCCAGATTGGTGCCTTTCAGTTCCGCGTCCGTCAGCAGACGGTCGGATGCGCTCATTTCTTCCTCCCCTCCGGCCGGATCGAACCATCGGGTTCGCTCCGGCCCCTTATTATGCGGGCGTCCTTTCCCCGGCGGGAAACCGCCCTAGCGGACAGTGACGCGGGCCAGTTCCTCGCCATCGGGCGCCATCACATGGGTCGCGCAGGCCATGCAGGGATCGAAGGAATGCAATGTGCGCAGGATTTCCACGGGCTGTTCCGGGTTGACCATCGGCGTGCCCAGAAGTGACGCCTCGAACGCGCCGATATTGCCCCTGGCGTCACGCGGGCCACCATTCCATGTGCTGGGCACGACGCACTGGTAGTTCTCGATCCGGCCATCGCGAATACGGATCCAGTGCCCCAGCCCGCCACGCGGGGCGGCGACAAGACCCACGCCCTTCGCCTCCTTCGGCCAGGTGGACGGATCCCATTTGGAGACATTGGCCGTGGCAAGGTCGCCATTGCGGATGTTGGTGATCAGCGCGTCATAATCATCCAGCAGCTGCTGGGCGCAGTAATGGGCCTCCAGCGCGCGGGCGAGCGTGCGCCCGATGGTGGTGGGCAGGGCCTGCCGTGGGGTCAGGCTGGTTCCGGCCAGGCTGTTGAAGCGGCCCAGCGCGTCATCAACCTGCGCGCGCACGTACGGAACACCCTTGGAATACGCCAGGATGTAGCGCGCCAGCGGGCCCACCTCGCACGCATTGCCGCGCCAGCGCGGGGCCTTGACCCAGGAATAGCGGGCGCTCTCGTCGATCTCGACAATATTGGTGCGGCTGCCCTTCGCGCCCGCGCCCAGTTCGAAATGCGGGTCGGTCACGCCATCCCACGGATGCAGCCCGATATCCTCGCGCCCCTTGCCGTAATCGTACCAGCTATGGGTTACGAATTCCTGCACCTGCTGCGGGTCGCGCGCGTCAACGGGATGGATCTCGTCCCAGTTGCCGCCAATAATGGCCCCACCGGGGAAGCGGTCGGTTGACTTGTCGCCCTGCACGGTGGGGAAATCACCGTAATCCATCACATTGGTGGCGGCCAGACCGCCGCCATAGGTCCAGTCCTTGTAATAACTGGCGACGGCCAGGACATCGGGCACATAGACGTTCTGCGAGAACGTGAACGCATCCTGTATCTTCTGCTGGATGAAGTTCAGCCGGTCCATGTTCAGCGGCGCGCCCGCCGCCATGTCCCCATCGATATTGATGGCGCAGGGCACGCCGCCCACCATGTAGTTGGGGTGCGGGTTCTTGCCGCCAAGGATGGTGTGGACCTTCACGATCTCCTTCTGGAAATCAAGCGCCTCCAGATAATGCGTCACCGCCATGAGATCGGCTTCGGGCGGCAGGAGATAGGCCTTGCTGTCCCAGTAGCCGTTCTTGAAAATGCCGAGCTGCCCGCTCTCCACGAATTTCTTGAGCCGGTTCTGCACATCGCGGAAATAACCGGGAGAGGATTTCGGGTGATTGGGGGAGACCGCCTGCTGCAGCGCCGATGTCGCGCGCGGGTCCGCCCGCAGCGCGTTGACCGGATTGACCCAGTCCAGCGCGTGCAGGTGGTAGAAATGGACCACGTGGTCATGCCACGCCAGTATCTTCGCCATGATCTGGCGGATCAGGAACGCATTGGTCGGAACGCGGATGTCCAGCGCGTCTTCCACCGCGCGCACGGACGCCAGTGCGTGGCAGCCGGTGCAGACCCCGCAGATACGCTCCACGAACGCCCATGCGTCACGCGGGTCGCGGCCCTTCAGGATCACTTCCAGCCCGCGCCACATCGTACCGGTGGAGACGGCGTTGCGGATGATGTTGTCAGCATCGACATTCACTTCGCAGCGCATGTGCCCCTCGATCCGGGTCAGCGGATCGACCACGATGCGGCGACCGGTGTTATCGAGAGAAAAACCGTTTGGTGTCTGGATGGTCATCAGACATCATCCCCCTTGTAACGCGCGCGGCTCAGCGCGCTCAGAGCGG
>NZ_BAIO01000250.1 GCF_000613305.1 Komagataeibacter kakiaceti JCM 25156 | reverse complement strand
CCCGGCTGGTGATCGACATCCGCGTAAGTGAACGCGATGCCTGTGAACGCCTGCTGGCCCGGCTGCGCACCGTTGCCGCCGCGCAGGCCGCCGCGAGCGACGTGACACTGGCGCGCTTTGAAATCCAGTCCGACTCCCCCCCCGTGGCATGCAGCCCGCTTCTTGCCGACAGGCTGGAAACGGCGGCGCGCGGGCTGGGCCTGTCATCACGCCGCATGGTCTCGGGTGCGGGGCATGATGCGGCGTTCCTTGCGCGTATAGCGCCCAGCGCCATGGTTTTCATTCCCTGCCGCGATGGCCGCAGCCACGACCCGGATGAATGGATCACGGCGCATGACGCCGCCAACGGCACGCGCGTGCTGGCCGATGCGATCATGGCGGCGGACGTTGCGACCTGAATGCACACGAAAACAGCCCGTTCCTTTTTCATGAGGTTCCCCCGTGGGTAGAATACTTGTAGCCAGAGATGTCGAAGCCGCCATTCGCGGCGGTTCAATTTTTGCCTGTGGCGGCGGCGGATGGGTCGAACATGGCCGTATGCTGGGAACCGCCGCCGTCAATGCCGGGCAGCCCGAACTGGTCGGCATGGATGAAATCGCGGATGACGCCATTATCGCCACGGCGGCCGCCATCGGCGCGCCCGCCAGCACCACGCAGTGGGAAATGCTGGGCGTCGATTACGTCAATGCCGTGCGGCTGGTGCAAAAGGAACTGGGCGCGCCGATCTATGGTCTCATGATCGGGCAGAATGGCAAATCCAGTACCCTCAACGCCTGGCTGCCGGGCGCCATTCTGGGCACCAAGGTGGTTGACGCCGTGGGCGACATGCGCGCCCACCCCACGGGCGACATGGGTTCGATCGGCATGGCCAATTCCCCCCTGCCCATGATCCAGGCGGTGGTGGGCGGCAACCGGGCGAACCATGCCTATATCGAGATGGTGGCGAAAGGGGCCACGGCCCGCATCTCGCCCATCCTGCGCACGGCGTCGGACATGTCGGGCGGGTTCATCGCCTCATGCCGTAACCCGCTGCCAGCTTCCTATGTCCGCGCCCACGCCGCCGCCGGTGGCATTTCCCGGGCACTGAAACTGGGGGAAGCCGTGCTGGAGGCGGAGAGGAAAAACGGCCACGCCGTGATCGACGCCATCGTGCGTGAACTCGATGGCCGTATCATGGCGCAGGGGCGTGTCAGCGCGAAGAACGTGCGTTACACCGATGAAGCCTTTGATATCGGGACCATAACGGTCGGCTCCGGCGCATCCGCCGTGGTGCTGCATGTCATGAACGAATACATGGCCGTGGAGACACCGGACGGGCAGCGCCTTGCCTCCTTTCCCGATGTCATCACCACCCTGGCCCCCAGCGGCTACCCGCTGAGCGTGGGCGAGGTGGAGGAGGGCATGGATATTCTCGTGCTCCATGTCGAGAAAACGAAATTTCCCCTTTCTTCCAGTGTCGTTGACCCGGCGGTCTATCCACCGGTTGAGCGCGCGCTGGGTATCGAACTTGCATCCTACGCCATGGCTGGAAGGAAACAGGACACATGATGCCGCGACGTTTTGAAGTCACATCGGGCGATACGCTGCGCTGCCGGGGCTGGCGGCAGGAAGGGCTGCTGCGCCTGCTGGAAAACGTGCTGAGCGTGGGCGAGGATCCGGATAATCTGGTCGTCTATGCCGCACTGGGGCGCGCCGCGCGCAACTGGCCCGCGCATGACGCCATTGTTGCGACACTGAAGACCATGGCGGATGATGAAACGCTGATCGTGCAGTCAGGCAAGCCGATCGGGGTGGTCAGGACACATGCGGGCGCGCCCATCATCATCATGGCCAACTGCAACATGATCGGCCAGTGGGCGAAGGCGGAGGAATTCTACCGGCTGGAAAAGATGGGCCTGATCTGCTGGGGCGGCCTTACGGCGGGGGACTGGCAGTATATCGGCTCCCAGGGGGTCATTCAGGGCACTTATGAAATCTTCCGCCGCATTGCCGAGCAGCATTTTGACAGCAGCCTTGCCGGCCGCCTGATCCTGACATCCGGGCTGGGGGGCATGGGGGGCGCGCAGCCGCTAGCCGGAAGGCTGGCGGGGGCCGTGATCCTGTGTGTCGAGATCAACCCCGAACGGATCGAAAAACGCATCCAGTCCGGTTACCTCCAGCACCGGGCCGATACGCTGGATGCGGCGCTGGCCATGGCCAGCGCCGCACAGGCCCGGGGGGAAGCCTGCTCGATCGGGCTTGTGGGGAACGCCGCTGAAATCTTCCCCCGGATTCTGGCGCGCGGCATTACGCCCGACATCGTGACGGACCAGACTTCGGCACATGATCTGGTATATGGATATATTCCCGCCGGGATCAGCCTTGAGGACGTGGAGACGCTTCGTCGCGACGATCCGCAGCGGCTTATGGCGCTGTCATCACGGTCCATTGTCCACCATGTGCGCGCCATGCTGGATTTCCGCAGGAACGGATCGGTCGTTTTTGACAATGGCAACCTTATCCGCACACAGGCGCACAAGGCCGGGGTCAGTGATGCGTTTGACATTCCCATCTTCACGGAAGCCTATCTGCGCCCGCTTTTTGCCCGCGCCATTGGCCCGTTCCGCTGGATCGCCCTTTCCAATGATCCCAGGGACATCCATAAAATAGACGATTACCTGCTTGAAACATTCGCGCGGGACGCCTCCGTCGTCAACTGGATCACGCTGGCGCGCCAGTACATTCCCTTTGAGGGACTGCCCGCCCGCATTGCGTGGATTGGCCATGAATCCCGCACCATGGTCGGGCTTGCCGTAAACCGGATGGTGCGTGACGGCATCCTGTCCGGTCCCGTGGCCTTTACGCGCGACCATCTGGACGCTGGCGCCATGGCGCACCCCAATATCATGACCGAGAACATGAAGGATGGCTCCGACGCCATTGCGGACTGGCCCCTGCTTAACGCCATGCTGGCCTGCTCATCGCAGGCCGATCTTGTCGCGATCCATTCCGGCGGCGGTGGATATGCCGGTTACATGACCAGTTCCGGCATAACCGTCATCGCGGACGGATCGGCCCAGGCGGATGAACGGCTGCGGCAAACCCTGACCAATGATACCAGCCTGGGTGTCATGCGCTATGCCGATGCGGGATATGAGGAAGCGTATGATGAAGCGGATAAACGCGGTATCCGCTATCTTGCGGTTAAATAGGGGCAGGTGCCCCATAGCCGCCTGAGGGAGAGGGCTTGAGTTCCGGCATACCGCCTGCCATCGTGGTTCTCATGTCTTCCGATCCGTCTTCTCCCACGCCCCGGCTGGCCGGGACCACGGGCGTTCCGCCTGCGGAGGGGAAAGCACATATGCCGTTGACCCCGGCCGGGGTGGCG
>NZ_BAIO01000251.1 GCF_000613305.1 Komagataeibacter kakiaceti JCM 25156 | reverse complement strand
GTCGCTGATCGCGGCGGATACGGAACTGGCGGGCGCGGAACTGGAACTGGTCATGGCCGACCGGCGCGAATACCGCCTGCGCGATGCGCTGGCGCAGATCGGCGCGGATTATGACGTGGTACTGATCGACTGCCCGCCCAGCCTCGGCCTGCTCACGCTCAATGCCCTTGTGGCGGCGCATTCGGTCATCGTGCCGTTGCAGTGTGAGTTCTTCGCGCTGGAGGGGATCAGCCAACTGGTGCGCACCGTCAACAGTGTGCGCCAGTCGCTCAACCCGGCGCTGAAACTCGAGGGCATTGTCCTGACCATGTACGACAGGCGCAACAACCTCTCGGAACTGGTGGCGGAAGATGCCCGCAGCTTCTTCGGGGACAGGGTGATGGAAACCCTGATCCCGCGCAATATCCGCATTTCAGAGGCGCAGAGTCACGGCCAGCCCGTGATGAATTATGACAACCGCTCATCGGGCAGTCAGGCCTATCAGGCGCTCGCGGCCGAGGTGGCCGAACGTCTGGCCCTCGGGGTGGCGGCGAAAGGGAAGGTCCGCTGATGAAAACCAGAAAGGACGCAGGCCGTCCCCGTCTCGGGCGCGGTCTGGCCGCCCTGCTGGGCGAACAGGTCAACATGCTGCCGGCGGCAACCCCGGCGGTGGACGGGCGCAGGGGCCGGACGTCATCGCCAGCCTGCCGGTGGATGTGCTGGAACCCGGTCCCTTCCAGCCCCGCCAGCAGATGGAGCCTGCGGCTCTTGATGAACTGGCCAGTTCCATCCGGGTGCGCGGCATCCTGCAACCCATTCTGGTGCGCCCGCACCCCCAGCGCACGGGTGTCTACCAGATCATCGCGGGGGAGCGGCGCTGGCGGGCCTCCCAGCTCGCGGGGCTGCATGATGTGCCTGTTCATGTCCGCCCGCTGGATGATGGCGACGCCATGGCCGCCGCACTGGTGGAAAACCTCCAGCGCGCCGACCTCAATGCGATCGAGGAGGCGGAAGGCCTCCAGCGCCTGCTCGATGATTATGACCTGACGCAGGATGAACTGGCCAGCGCCATTGGCAAGTCCCGCCCGCATGTGGCCAACATGGTCCGCCTGTTGCAGTTGCCGCCACCGGTGCGTGACGCCGTGCGCCATCGTGGTCTCTCGGCCGGGCATGCCCGCGCCCTGCTGGCCCATGTCGATCCCGTGGCGGCGCTCAAGGTCGTGCTGGCGCAGGGGCTCAATGTCCGCCAGACGGAAGCCCTGGCCCGACAGCAGGAACGCAAGGCCGCCAATGCCCGCGACAGGGCGGAAAAAAATGCCCGCAACCCTGAAATCGCATCGCTCGAACGCGATCTGACAACCCGCCTGGGGGTCAAGGTCCAGATCGCCTTTGATGGAAAGGGCGGCAGCATAAAGATCGATTACCGTTCCCTGGAACAGTTCGATGGCCTGCTGCGGCTGTTGCAGCAGTAGAAAATTTCAGAAAGTGCAAAAAACCCCCTTGCCAGAGGGTGATATGGGCTGCTAGAAGCCCTCTCACCCGATCGGGTAACCCTGTGGGCGCATAGCTCAGTTGGTAGAGCAGCTGACTCTTAATCAGCGGGTCCAAGGTTCGAGCCCTTGTGCGCCCACCATAGGGTTTAATAAGGTTACACAAGTCCCCATCAAGGCTTTGCCGGTGGGGATTTTTTGTATCATGGCCACAGGGCCTCCCTGCGGCACGGTTCTGGTCAGGCGGCAGGAAAGGGGCGGCATGGCATATCCATTCCCTTCGGTCGCGCATGTATCCCGGCAGGCAGGATGAACGCCCCGCGTCCCCTGATTGGCGTCACGCTGGACAGCGAGCCGCCCGCACAACAGCCAGGCGGCGGCTACTCCCGCTTTCCATGGTATGCGATCCGCCAGAATTATATGGACATGATCGCCGCCAGCGGTGGCCTGCCGGTGGCGCTGGGGCATGAGCCGAACTGGCGGGCAGGTGGTCGCGCGCCTCGACGGGCTTGTCGTGACGGGTGGGGCCTTTGACGTGCCGCCCGACCTTTACGGGGAGGGGGAATGGCACGCCACCGTCCAGACAAAGCCACGCCGCACGGCGGCGGAAACCGCCCTGATCCATGCCGCCATGGCGCGCGGGATTCCGGTGCTGGGCATATGTGGCGGGATGCAACTGCTTGCGGTCGTGCTGGGCGGGCGACTGGTGCAGCATATTCCCGATACCTATCCCGCCGCCCTGGCGCACGAGCAGCCCAACCCCCGTAACGAGGCCGGGCATGAGGTGAACATCGTGGCGGGCACCCATCTCGCCCGGTTGGTGGGGCAGGGCAGGCAGGCGGTCAATTCCGCGCACCATCAGGCCGTATCCCATCCGGGCCGGGCGGTGGTGTGCGCGACCGCGCCGGACGGGGTGGTGGAGGCTATTGAACTGCCCGGTTATCCATTGTGCATCGGTGTGCAGTGGCATCCGGAATTTGGTATATCGGCAGGGGACCGTCTCCTGTTCAAAGGCTTGATCGACGCTGCGAGGCAGACAGGAACATGACACAGGACCAATCCCCCCCCGCCGCATCCGGGCGTGGCGACCGGATCGCCAAATGGCTGGCCCGCTCCGGCGTGGCGAGCCGGCGCGATGCCGAGCGCATGATTGCCGAGGGCAGGGTCAGCCTCAACGGCGTCACCATCACCCACCCCGCCACATTCGTGGAGGCGGGCGACATCGTGCAGGTGGACCGTAACGTGGTCAGCGCGCCGGATCGCACGCGCCTGTGGCGCTACCACAAGCCCGACGGGCTGGTTACGACCCACCGTGACCCGGAAGACCGCCCCACGGTGTTCGATTCCCTGCCTGCCGGTCTGCCCCGGGTCATCAGCGTCGGCCGCCTTGACCTGAACAGCGAGGGCCTGCTGTTGCTGACCAATGATGGCGAACTGGCCCGCAGGCTGGAACTGCCCAGCAATGGCTGGATCCGCCGTTACCGCGTGCGTGTTTTTGGCGTGGTGGACGAACGCAGGCTGGCGTCACTGGCCAGGGGTTGTGAATTCGAGGGCGTGCGATATGGCCCGATCGAGGCGCATCTTGATTCCAGCAAGGGCGACAATGCGTGGCTGACCGTCTCGCTACGCGAAGGCAAGAACCGTGAGATCCGCAAGGTCATGCAGGGGCTGAACCTGCATGTCAGCCGCCTGATCCGTACATCCTACGGCCCTTTCCAGCTTGGCACGCTGTCACGCGGGGAACTGGAGGAAGTGACCGGCAAGGTCATCCGTGAACAGGTGTCCGGCCTTGCGGGCGGCAAGACCCAGCGCCCGGCGTAATGCGTATCATCGCGGGAGAGTGCCGGGGGCGCGGCCTGCATGCCCCGCCGGGACGGACCACCC
>NZ_BAIO01000252.1 GCF_000613305.1 Komagataeibacter kakiaceti JCM 25156 | reverse complement strand
GGGCAGGGTGGCGCTGGCGGCCAGCAGGGCCAGCAGGCGGCGGCGCGGGATCATTGCATTACCCTGTTACCAGAACCACGCGGGCCGCCATGCCACCCCGCAGGGGCGGGAGTGGACGGAGCGGGCCGGGACGGGGTGTATCGGGCGGGCATGCGTTATCCTATGGCCACTGGACTTCCGGGGGAAGGCTCATAAGAATGGCCTCGGTATTTCCGCCTGTTTTCAGGCCGAAAATGGTGCCCCGGTCATGCAGCAGGTTGAACTCAACATAACGGCCACGCCGTATGAGCTGCGCGGTGCGCTGCTCGGGTGTCCATGCTTCCATCATCCGGCCGCGCACGATGTCGGGGTAGGTCTCAAGAAACGCCAGACCCACATCGCGGGTGAACGCGAAATCCGCGTTGATGTCGCCGGTATCGAGCCGGTCGTAGAAAATTCCGCCCAGTCCGCGTGGTTCGTTGCGGTGGGGCAGGTAGAAATACCTGTCGCACCAGTCACGGAAGCGGGGGTAATAGTCTGGGTCATGCTTTTCGCACGCCAGCCTGAAACCGTCATGAAAGCGTTTGGCGTCGCTGATCGCCTCGGCGCTTTCGGGGAACATGGGGGTGATGTCACCGCCGCCGCCAAACCAGCCCTTCGTGGTGATGATCATGCGCGTGTTGAAGTGGGCGGCGGGCACCAGCGGGCTGCACATATGGGCCACAAGGCTGATGCCGGTCGCGAAGAAGCGGGGATCCTCGGACGCGCCGGGAATCGAATCGCGAAAGCCGGGGCTGAACTCACCGCTCACGGTGGAAACATTGACCCCCACCTTTTCAAACACCCGCCCGCGCATGAGGCTGATCACGCCCCCGCCGCCGGGGCTGCCGTCCTCGTTCGTGCGGTTCCATGGCGTGCGTTCGAAACGGCCCGGCACGTCCTTGCCCGGCAGGGCCGGGGCATGGGCGGCGGCGGCTTCATCCTCGATCCGTTCGAAGGCCGCGCAGATACGGTCGCGCAGCGTTTCAAACCAGGTTCGGGCCGTGTCCTTCATGGCGTCATGGGCGACGGCGGTGCGGGTAATTGTCATGGTCTTGTCATTCTGCCCGTTCAGGTCATTCGCAATGGGTATTACGGGTGCCCGTTTGTTCCGCCCATTGCAAGACGGGCAGGGGGCGGGTTGGTCCGTACTGCCGCACGGCAGGGGTTGCCAGCGCCCGGTAGTAACGCGAAAAGAGGGTCCGAATTGTGGCGGGGACAAGGTAGATATGCATAGGCGAGGTCATGGGCATGGCAGCGCGCCCCGGATGCGCTCCCTACTGCCGCGTAGCCGGTCACGCCATGGCGTGGTGGCGTCCGGTATCATGGCGCTGGGGCTTCTGGCCGGAACCGGCGCGTGGGCGCGGGATTATCAGGAGCCGCCCCGGCAGGTCTGGAGCTTTCAGGGGCCGCTGGGTCATTTCGACCTGGCCGCGGTCCAGCGGGGCTATACCGTTTACGCGCAGGTCTGTTCCGCCTGCCACGGCATGAAGTCGGTCACGTACGGGGATCTGGCGGGGCTGGGGCTGAAGGAGGGCGATGTCAGCGCCCTCGCGGCCAGCCACCATGTTCCCGCCGGAACGGACGCCGGCGGGCATCCGCTCTCACGCCCGGCCAACCGGGATGACCACCTGCTTTCCCCCTATCCCGACGCACGCACGGCGGCGGCGGCCAATCACGGGGTGGCGCCCCCCGACCAGTCGCGGCTGGCGGTGGTGCATCCCGGCGGGGTGGACCGGATTTACGCCTTCCTGACCGGGTATGGCGCACCGCCGCCCGCCGGCATGGTCGTGCCGCCGGGCCTGTCCTACAACCCCTATGCCGCGAACGGGCGCACCGCCATGCCGCCGCCCCTGCATGAAGGCGGGGTTTCCTACCCCGATGGCACGCCCGCCACGGTTGCGCAGCAGGCGCGCGATGTCACCACCTTCCTGGCATGGGCCGCGTCCCCCCACCTGACCGAACGGCACCGGGTGGGCGTGGGGGCGGTCGTGTTCCTGGCGTTCCTGCTTGTCCTTTGCATTTTACTGAAACGGAGAACGTGGTCCAATGTCCCCTAATCCTGCCCCTGATGAGCGGATCGAGCCGGTTATCGGCCTGATCGGCGGTTCCGGCCTGTATGATATCGAAGGCCTTGAGGACAAGGAGTGGCGTACGGTCGAAACCCCCTGGGGCAGCCCGTCCGACCAGCTTCTGTTCGGCCGTCTGGATGGCGTGCGCTGCGTGTTCCTGCCCCGCCATGGGCGCGGGCACCCGCTGCCGCCCTCGCGCCTGAATTACCGCGCCAACATCGACGCGCTCAAGCGTTCCGGCGTGACGGACATCGTGTCGCTCTCGGCGGTCGGTTCGCTCAAGGAAGAACTGCCGCCCGGCCATTTCGTGGTGATCGACCAGTTCATCGACCGCTCTTTTGCGCGTGAGAAGAGCTTTTTCGATACGGGCTGCGTCGCCCATGTCGGCATGGCCGACCCGCTATGCCCGCGCATTGGCGATGTGCTGGAAGGCCAGTGCCGGGAACTGGGGCTGGACGTGACCCGTGGCGGCACGTACCTGGTCATGGAAGGGCCGCAGTTCTCCACCCGGGCGGAGAGCAATCTCTACCGTTCATGGGGCTGCTCGGTGGTGGGCATGACCAACATGCCCGAGGCCAAGCTCGCCCGTGAGGCCGAGATCTGTTACGCCACCGTCGCCATGGTCACGGATTACGACTGCTGGCACGACAGCCATGACAGCGTGACGGTGGATGCCGTGGTCAAGGTGATGCAGGAAAACGCAAGCCGCGCCCGCGCGCTGGTCCGTTCGGTCATTCCCCGTCTGGGCGTGCCGCGTGGCCCCTGCCGCGCCGGGTGTGACCGGGCGCTGGAACATGCGCTGATCACCGCGCCCGCGAAACGCGACCCGGCGGTGCTGGCCCGGCTTGACGCCGTTGCGGGGCGGGTGCTGCGCGGCTGATCCGTCCCATTCCTTTTCGCCGCCATCGCGTGGGTGATGGCGGCGGAGGGGATTACAGCCAGTGTTCGAAAAAGCTCAGGCTGCGCTGCATGGCCAGCGTGGCCGCCGCCGCGTTGTAGGACGGGCGGTCGGTGCAGCCAAAGCCGTGATCCGCGCTTCATAGGTGAAGATCTCGATATCCGCGTGCGCCGCGCGGATGGCCTCGACATCATCAAGCGGGATATGCGCGTCATCCGCGCCGAAATGCAGCTGCACCGGGCAGTTGGGCACCTGATTGCGGGTCTCGGCGATGCCGCCGCCGTACCAGGCCACCGCCGCGGCGAAGGTGTGTGTCTGGCACGCGGCCTCCCACG
>NZ_BAIO01000253.1 GCF_000613305.1 Komagataeibacter kakiaceti JCM 25156 | reverse complement strand
GGGTCGAGTTGATGGGATGACAGCGCCACCTGCTGCCCGTCGGGTGGAGAGCGCCTGACGGAAATAGCCCTGCGCGTACAGCAGCCCGACCGCCACCACCGGCACGCCCAGATCGCTTGCCGCCTTGAGCTGATCCCCCGCCACGTTGCCCAGCCCGCCGGAATAGATGGGCAGGGCCTCGTCCAGCATGTATTCCATGCTGAAATAGGCAATGCAGGGCGGCGGTGTAAGTGTATTGGCCTGTTCAAACCATACCGGCCGCTGCCGGCTGGCGGCATGCGCGCGGGTCAGATCCGTGAGCAGGTCGTGAAAGGCCGGGGTTTCCAGTAGTTCGCGCATATGGCTGCGCGGCGTGTTGTGCAACACGCTCCACGCATTGCGGGTGTGGTCCCATGTATCGGGGGCAAGCTGGCGCCACAGCCGGTCCGTGGCGTGGTTCCATGTCCAGTGCAGGTCCAGCGCCAGATCCATCAGGCCTGTTCATCCGCCGTGGGGTCTGGACCTGCCGCAATGGCCATGGGCTACATTCTTTTCATGCTGTGACCATGGGCATGACGGACTGTTTTCTATGTCATCACGGCGGCGTACGCCCATACCGGCATGACGCGCATAATGCCGTGCGGTTGCGCCGGGGCGAAAAGATTTCCGCCCCGGGGGCAGGTAAAACGGTGTCGGTGCGGCTGTCGGGGCGGTGGATGCCGCGCCATGATCCCTGAAGCTTCCCTATGATTTTCTGGCCGACGTCATGCGGCCGTTTCCAGACCTTCCCGCCGGGCGAAATCATCAAGGCGTGCGAGGTAGGTCCTGCGTTCCTCCTCCCCGATCCATGCGGCGTTGAAGGCGTTGCGGCTGATGGTGATGACTTCCGCCGCCGTCAGGTCCGCGCCGTCCCGCGCCAGTTTCAGCGCCTCTGTCATGTAGACGCTGTGCATGTAGCCCGGATCGTCGGAATTGATGGTGATGGTCATCCCGGCATCGAGCAGGGCGCGGATGTCCTTTTCGTTGCTGCCGGGGCGGATGACCATGTTCGGGAACGGGCAGACCGTAAACGGAATGTGCCGCGTACGCGCCTGCGCCATGAGTTCGGGTTTTTCAAGAATGTTCAGCCCGTGGTCAAGCCGCTCGCTGCCCAGATCCTCCAGCGCCTGGCGGATATGCTCATGCGTGTTTTCCTGATCGATGTCGCAATGCATGGTCACATGCAGGCCCGCTTCGCGCGCGCGGCGGAAGACGTTGGCGAACTTGGCGGGCGGGTTGCCTTCTCATCCGAATCAAGCCGACGCCGACAATTTCCGAAAGATGGGGCAGCGCCTGCGTAAAGGTTTCCTCGGCCGATTCAGCGCTCATTTCACGGATGAAGCACATGACAAGCTGCGAGCGGATGCCAAAATCCTTTTCCGCCGCCCTGCGCGCGCGGGTGATGCCGTTGATCACCGTTTCAAACGCAATGCCCCGGCGGGTGTGAAGCTGGGGGTCAAAGAACATCTCCGTATAGAGCACGTTCTGCGAGGCGACTTTCTTCAGGTAGGCGTAGCACAGGTCATGAAAATCCTGTTCCGTCCGGAGCAGGTCCACGCCTTCGTAATACAGCGCCAGAAACGATGGCAGGTCATGAAAATCATAGCCCGC
This sequence comes from Komagataeibacter kakiaceti JCM 25156, assembly GCF_000613305.1. Next base: position 1,677 of record NZ_BAIO01000253.1, on the reverse strand, counting down.
GCGGATTTCGTCTTCCGTCATGTTCTGGAGCGGATGGCCGTTGCGGCGGGCCAGGACGATTTTCAGCGCGGGTTCAAGCGTACCTTCCAGATGGACGTGAAGTTCGGCTTTGGGCACGGCTTCCAGAAAAGTGTCGGAGGCGGACGTCATGATGCGAAAGCCTTTCTGCTCACGAAGTAACGCCACATTATACACCATCGTACCGGTAATGGAACGATGCCAGAATTACGGTGTCTTCATCCCCTGCCCCACCCGGATTTATGGCCGGAAACGGGCATATCCACCGTGGCGGCATGCCGTGCCCCATGTCCAGAATTGCGGTTGCCATTTTATGGCGCTGAACTATGCGCAACGGTGGGGTGGGACAGGCCCGGTCATAAGCCCGGCATACCGCTCCCGGTCGGGAGCGGTACGTGGTGTTGGGCCTATTTCCCGGTGGCGGACTGTTGCGCGCCCGACGCGGGGGGCATGGTCTCGACAAAATCCTCCGAGACGAACACGACGCCATCAAGGGCCTGCTGCAACGCTTCCGAGGCTTCTTTCGGGTTGCGTGCCTCCGTAAAGACTGTGGCGCGGTTGAGCGCGCCCTGCGTCTGTTCCAGCGGGGCGAGGGCCAGGATGAAAACCGCATCCGCGCCCACGACCTGCATTGTCTGCGCCGCCTGCGGGATGTTGCCGGACTTGAGCTGCGTATTGGCGGTGGCGATGGCCGCCTTCTTTTCCGGGGCCAGTGTTTCGCTGCCGATCACCTCACCCCCCACCGGGATCCATGTAACCGGCGTGGAGGACGCGACATGCGCGGGGGAGACCGGGTGCTGCGGGGCGGGATGCAGGCTGCTTTCCGCCGCGACGAACTGCCCGTTCGCCTTGGCCGCGGCGCTCAGGCGCTTGCCTGCGTCATATAGCGGGGGAATGGCGGCGTCGGTCTGGCCCGCGTCAAGCACCTGTTTCGCGTTCAGAATATCGGCCATCGTGCGCTGACCGTCGGCTGAAAGGTGATTGAACGCACGGGCCGCCCGGAACTGTTCCAGATCCTTGTGCAGCGATGCCGCCTGTGCGCCCAGCGGCGCGGCAAACAGTCCGGTCATGACTGCCAGTGAAGCGATGAAACGCATGGTTTTCCTTCTGGTGCAACATAAAGCAGGCGATCCAGCCGATCGCTGTGCCCAGTATAAAGTGTTACAAAAAATTGCTCAACGGTTCCATGCCGCCGGCTGCATGGCGGCCCTGACGTGGTTGCCGTGCGCGACGGGGTCATGCATGATCGCGCCCATGACCACAGGGAGTGGAAACCGCATGTTCAGTCACATCACGATCGGCGCGAACGATATTGAGGCATCCCGGAAGTTTTATGACAGCACGCTGGGCGCGCTGGGCATCAAACCCGCCCAGACCGATGCGAAGGGGCGGCTTGTCTACGCCACCGATACCGGGCGGCTCATGGTGACGAAGCCCATCAATGGCCAGCCCGCCACGGGCGCGAACGGGGGCACGATCGGCTTTGACGCCGGTTCCGAAGCGGCGGTGAATGCGTGGCACGCGGCGGGCGTGGCCAATGGCGGGGTCACGTGCGAGAACCCGCCGGGCATCCGCCAGACCACCTCCGGCTCGCTGTATCTTGCCTATCTGCGTGATCCTGCCGGTAACAAGCTGTGCGCGGTCTATCGCGTTCCGGTA
>NZ_BAIO01000254.1 GCF_000613305.1 Komagataeibacter kakiaceti JCM 25156 | reverse complement strand
CGGATGGCGTGCAGGATTGTATGCGCCTGCCCTGTCTGCATCCATCGCGCCGTGAGCGCGCTGAGCAGACCGGCATTGGTGAGCGCAATGGCCCGGATGGCCGCCGCGACCCGTCGGGTCATGTCCGCATTGGGCAAGGCCACATAGGCGGTGCGCAGGCCGGGGCTGAGCGTCTTGGCAAGGGTAGCCACGTAGCTGACACGGCTATGGTCGAGGGCTGCCAGCGCCGGTAGCGGACTGTCCATCAGCAGGCTGTATGGGTCGTCCTCGGCAATATGCAGATGGTGGCGCTGGGCGACCTTCAGGATGTCCTTGCGTCGTTGCAGGGACATGGTGGCCGTGGTGGGATTGTGGATGGTCGGGATGCAGTAGAGCAGCCGGGGATGATGCTCGGCACAGACGCGATCGAGTTGGTCCGGCATCATGCCTTCCATGTCGCTGTCCACGCCGACCAGAATGAGATCGAACTGCGCCGCGATGGTCCGGATGCCGGGATAGGCAATACGGTCGGTAACAATCACATCACCCGGCTGGGTATGGGTGCTGACAATGGCCGCCAAAGCGCTCTGGGCGCCCGGTGAGACAAGGATTTCATCCGTTCGCCGCTGCCCGATGACGGGCGCGATCCATTTTGCGCCAAGCTGGCGTTCCTCCAGTGTGCCGCCGGTGACCCGATAGGACATCAGGCTGTTCAGATCCTGCTGCTTCAGGATGGCCGCGATGTCGCTCTGGATAATCCGTTGAAGCGGCGGGTCCTGCGGGATGGGCGGGAGGTTCATGGTCAGATCGACCACGGCCGGTCCCGTATGGCGCCAGTGGCTCTCGCCGGCGCCGACACGGACAAAGGTGCCCCGGCCGACCGTTGCGTCAATCAGGCCCCGCCGCCGGGCCTCGGTAAAGGCCCGGGTTACGGTTGTCAGATTGGTGCCAAGATACTCTGCGATCATGCGCTGTGGCGGCAGCCTGTCCCCTTCCCGCAGGTCGCCCTTCCGGATGGAAAGCGCCAGGCATCGGCCAGCGTCATGTAAATCGCGTTCGGACTCCGGCTGATCTCTTCTTTCCAATGGGCGAGATAGGGGTATGCGGACATGAGATGGAATTTCCATACATTCAATGAGATTCCATTCGACCACATACCATACAATCCGTGCAATAATGATCGATACAGATTATGGTTGGGTGCTCCGTCCAAGTCTATCACGCCAATTCGTCGCGTTAATGTCCTGTCCAAAGAGTTAAGTTCACGTAGCCCTATCACTCACTGTTTAAAGTGATCCGACCAGACCCACATCCGTTCGATCCGGAGCCAATAGGTTCATAGGCAAAATGTATCGTTCCATTATCTCTTTGCTGGTCGCAGTTAAGGCTGCGTCCAGAATGCACTCCTTGAATATCGTGGTGGCCCTGTTTCCACAGCGAGATCCCAAATAGATAGACTTTGCCAGTAGCTGTAGGGCTGCGGGCGATGGTACTTAGGGCAAAGCCTTCGTGCGATTCACCAGATAAGCGTATTTCGCGCGCTTCACACGTCCATATCGGCAAATTACGACTATGTGGGGAGAACGGAAGGTCATCTATTGAACGAGAAGACTAAAAAGTTTCCATTTCCTGTGTCTACGATATTGCTCGCACGTCGGCCACTGGGACTAACCGGTTCTTCCTTGCGACGACGATGAATATGAATTTTCGGTATAAAGGCGACGTCAACGGGACTGTCAGGGATTTCGTGTAAGAGGCGTTGTTCACGTTATTGATCAGACGGTGGCGGGGGCGAAGCGGTCACCGAAGAGAATGGCGAACTGGGCCTTTGCCATGGACCATTCCCGTGGGGGCATGAACCATTCTTTCTCGGCTCGATTCAAGGCCAGAAAGAGGAGCTTGAGAGCCGCGTCGCCATTGGGGAAATGCCCTCTAGCTTGAACGGCCCGCCTGAGCTTGGCGTTCAGCGCTTCTATGGCATTGGTCGTATAGACCAGCTTCCGGACGTCGGCAGGGAAGGCGTAGAAGGGAATACCCTCCTCCCAGGCCAGATCTCAGGACTGGACGATCGCTGCGTATTTCCGGCCCAAGGGCTTTCGGCAAAGGCACCCAGAGCAGTTTTTCCAGGCGACGAAATCCAACGAATGGCGCAGCAGATGAACTATGCAGGTTTGCACAAGGACGTCGGGAAAAACCACGCGGACGGCGTGGCTCGTTCATGACACGAAGCCAGAATTTGGCGCCCTCGTTCTGCTCGATCATCGTGCGGACCACGCGGTCAGCCAGAACCTGCTCCAGAACATAGTCAGGGATGATGGGTTTCTTGCGTCGGACCATGATGCTGCTCATTCTTTCGCATCAAACGCCCAAACACGAAATTTAGGATAGGCCCACGTCGACCTATTCGCAGTATCCCCGATATGGCCTTCCAATTTAAAATTAGTGTAGCAATTATATCCGAGAGAACACACCAATCATCGCAATAGTAAGCTGCTCGTCACCGCTCAGCGTTGGTCCTCCTTCTTCATCCCAATCTTCCGGTGTAGGTTGGCGTGGCTTGCTGCCATCAGAAACCACTTCTACGGTCCAGTCGATCTTAACATGGCTTGGGTTTGCCAGCATTCCCGTAAGTCGACGCTGCATGTTTCCTGCAGATTTGGATGCCGAGCGACGGAGAACGTCAGAGAATGCTCGGGTGTTCTTTTTACGAATAAGGAGAACGATTGCCCCCATTTCAAACGAACTACTTACTCCACCGCCGTTCAGCAGCAGCAGTTCTTCGATTCGGATAATATCCTTGACGACCTCATCATAAGAATCAACAACGTCCTTCACCTCGATCACATATCGGGGCAGTTCGAGTCCGCTGCGCTCGAACAATACGATGTCGATCCGTCCTTCTGCGCGTGTCAGAACAGCAGTCGGAGTTCGACCTTTCAGAGCATTCGTGGCCGTTTCTGCCACATCTTCTTCTAGCCGAAGTATACCCCAGTCACTTTTAAGATGAGCCAGTTTTTGCGCGACGCAGACCGTCACTAGATACTCTGGCCAGATCTGCCCGTCGGGATCATCAGTCATTTCAATCAGCGAAGTGTAAGCCGCACCAATCCCGCTATGCAGGTCATCGGAAAAATCGGCCGGGGTATAAGACATTCGCGCTTCCGATATAAAATTAACCTATCTTATTTTCACTATGGCATAACTTAAAATGAGTTCCCATCATATTTTGTTTAATCTAATTGTTTCTAGGTTTCGTCGGTATATAGATGTTTACACCCTACGTAACCGGGATAGGAAATTCTTCGTATACTCTCCGAACGTGGAGAGGAC
>NZ_BAIO01000255.1 GCF_000613305.1 Komagataeibacter kakiaceti JCM 25156 | reverse complement strand
CCGGTGGGCAGGTCCGCAAGGGCGGCCTGCGCCGCCAGTTCGGTTTCCAGCAGCGTGATTTCATTCAGTTGGGGCAGCGCCGCCGCCAGCCGTTCATGGCGGGTACGCTGGCGGCGCAGTTCGACCTGTTCCCCGCCCAGCACCGTTTTCCGCTCACGCGCCTCATCGCGCTGGCGGCAATGCTGCGCATAGGCATCATGGCCCAGCGAGGCGTCCTTCAACGTCTTCTGTGCCGCGCCGAAGGCGTCGAGCGCCTTGTAGAATTCCCGCTCGGCGGAGCGACGGGGCGCGAAAAGCTGGTTGCGCCGCGCATCAATCTCCTCCAGCCGCATGACAAGGGCGCGCAGGCCGCCGCCCGCCTCCACGATCAGGCGGCCGATATCCCCGTTTGCCCTGAGCAGGTCCATGCCGCCGGTGCGCAATGTCTCGTCATTCAGGCCGAAAAGTGCGGCGAAGCGTTCGCGTGTCATCGCCCCTAGCGCGGGGGCCAGCAGGTTGTCATCAACCGCGCCGTCAGGCACGGACAGGGTGCGTGTGCGACCCTTGCGGCGGCGCAGTGCGAGTTCCTGCCCATCGGCCAGCAGCAGGCGGGCTTCCAGCCGGATCTGGTCATTGCCAAAAACCGCGCCAGCGTGCGAATTATGCGCGACCCCGAACAGGAAGTCCGATATGGCGGAAAGGCAGGTGCTCTTGCCCGCCTCGTTCGGGCCATGGATGACATGCAGGCCATGCCCGTCGCCAAAGTTCAGGTCCAGCCCGGCAATGGCCCCGTAGCGGACAATGCTGAATTCACTGATTCGCATCGGGCGCGCCCTCCGGGTTTTCCACCAGCATCAGCGCAAGATCCACCGCGTGCCCCGGCACATCGCGAAGGATGCTGTCGCGCATCTCCTCGCCGCGGCTGTGGGCGGGCATGCGGTCGAGCACGGTGGTCAGGATCCGGGCCAGTTCTTCCCGCAGGGCGTCCGGCGTGGCGGCGTGGCGGATATCGGCCGCGATGCGCCCGCCGGTGGAGGGATCAAGCACCACCGGGCGTTCCGGTTGGCGGGTATGGACGCGCAGGCGTTCAAGCCAGATTTCATCCGATATGCTGGCCAGGATGGTCTCGATTTCCAGTTGCAGGTCATGGGCCGCACGGATCAGGCTGGCATGCAGCGGGGTCGTGCCGGTCAGTTCAAGCCGCAACGCCAGTGGCCGCCCCTGCGCCTGCGCCAGCAGGTCGTGCCCGACATGGCGGATCAGGCCGGTCATGTCGACATGGGTGGCGGCGGTGGACAGATCGACCGTGGTGCTGGCCCAGCGCACGGCGTCGAGCACCTGATGCTCCACCGTCATGACCGCGCCATCGCGCACGGTGACCAGAGACGCGCCTTTCGGTCCCGCCTCACGCGCGTGGCGGCCCTGAAGGTTGCCCGCATAGACCACATACGGGTTCTCGTGCAGGATTTCACGGGTATGGACATGCCCCAGCGCCCAGTACTGGTAGCCGTGGTTGACCAGTTGCTCCACCGTGCAGGGGGCGTAGGTTTCATGCCCCTCCCGCCCTTCGCAGGCGGTGTGCAGGATACCGATGTTGAACAGGCCGGGCACCGGGGCGGGATAGTGCCGCGCGATATTGTCCTCCACCTTCCGGCTGCCGAAGCTGCGGCCATGCACGGCGACGCCCAGATCTTCCATCCTCCGGGTTTCCGCCTTGTGCGATGCAAAGAGATGGACGTTATCGGTTACGTGGAGATGCCGGGCAAAGCGGTTTTCCGCATCGTGGTTGCCCAGGATCATGAACACCCGGATTCCCGCCTTTTGCAGCCGCGCCATGCCATTGATGAAAAACAGGCCGCATTGCGTGTCGCGCAGGTCGCCATCGAACACATCGCCCGCCAGCACGACAAAGCGGCAGTTGGTATCAATGGCCAGGTCGATCATGTCGCTGAAGGCGCGGCGCGAGGCGTCGGCCACGAGCCGGGCATAATCACCTGATTTTTCGGTCAGCCCCAGCAGCGGGCTGTCCAGATGCAGGTCGCGGCATGAAGGAAGCGGAATTCGTCCATGCCGCCATCGTAATCCATTGAAAGCGGAAGTAAATGCGCCCCTGCATCGGGGGCGCTGGTCTCAGCCCTCGGGGTCGGTGATGTCGGTGCAGATATACTTCATTTCCAGATATTCATCCATGCCATAACGCGAGCCCTCGCGCCCCATGCCGGACTGCTTGATGCCGCCAAATGGCGCGACCTCGTTGGAGATCAGGCCGGTATTGTGCCCCACCATGCCATATTCCAGCGCTTCGGCCACGCGGTGGGTCCGGGCGTGGTCGCGGGTGAAGAAATAGGCCGCAAGGCCGTATTGCGTGTCGTTGGCCATGGCGATGGCCTCGGCTTCCGTATGGAAACGGAACAGCGGGGCCACGGGGCCGAATGTCTCCTCATGCGCGATACGCATGGCGGGCGTGGCGTCGCGCAGCACGGTGGGACGGTAGAACAGGTCCCCCGCCGGGTCACGCGTGCCGCCACACAACACCGTGGCCCCATGTTCCACCGCGTCACGCACATGGGCTTCCACCTTGTCGCGCGCATGCGTGCTGATCAGCGGGCCGATGACGGAATCCGGGTCGCTGCCCGGCCCGACGCGCAGTTGCGCCACCGCCTGCGCCAGACGGGTGGCGAAGGCGTCATAGATGCCGTCCTGCACCAGAAAGCGGTTGGTGCAGACGCAGGTCTGCCCGGCATTGCGGTATTTGGAGGCGATGGCGCTTTTGACGGCCTGTTCGATATGCGCGTCATCAAACACGATGAACGGCGCGTTCCCGCCCAGTTCCAGCGACAGGCGCTTGAGCGTGGGGGCTGATTGCGCCATGAGGATGCGCCCCACCTGCGTTGAGCCGGTAAAGGAGAGCTTGCGGATGTCGGGGCTGGCGCACAGCGCCTGGCCCAGTTTCACGCCATCACCCGGCAGCACCTGCAACAGCCCCGCCGGAACCCCGGCCTGCCGCGCCAGTTCCCCCAGCGCCAGGGCGGTCAGCGGCGTCAGTTCCGATGGCTTGACGATCATGGCGCAGCCGGCGGCAAGTGCGGGGCCAGCCTTGCGGGTGATCATGGCGGCGGGGAAATTCCACGGTGTGACCGCCGCGCACACCCCCACCGGCTGGCGGATCACGCTCAGCCGCGTGGCCGGTTGGTGGGGGGATCACATCGCCATAGGCGCGCATGGCTTCGCCCGCGAACCAGAGCAGGAAGCTCGCGGCATAGCGGATTTCACCCGCCGCCTCGGCGCGCGGCTTGCCCTGTTCGGTCACGATCAG
>NZ_BAIO01000256.1 GCF_000613305.1 Komagataeibacter kakiaceti JCM 25156 | reverse complement strand
CCACGCCACCCGTCACGCTGGACCGCGCGCCATTTGGCGCCACGCCGGACGGACGGCAGGTCGAACAGTTCACCCTGACCAGCCAGCAGGGCATGCGCGTGAAGGTGCTGACCTATGGCGGCATCATTTCCGCCATCGAGGCGCCAGACCGCACGGGTCATGTCGCGGACGTGGTGCTGGGTTTTCCCACGCTGGAAGGCTACACCGTGGACAGCGCGCGGGGCGGGCTGTTTTTCGGGGCCACGATCGGGCGGGTGGCCAACCGGATCGCGAACGGCACCTTCACGCTCGATGGCCACACCTACCATATTCCCCGCACCGACGGGGCCAACGCCCTGCATGGCGGGCTCAGGGGGTTCGACAAGCATGTATGGACCGTCGAGGGCACGACGACCACCGCGCACGGGGCCAGCGTGACGCTGGGCCTTGTCAGCCCGGACGGGGACCAGGGCTTTCCCGGCACGCTGACCACGCATGTGACCTTTGCGCTGAATGACCGCAATGAACTGTCGCTGCATTACCGCGCGACGACGGACCGCCCGACCGTGGTGAACCTGACGAACCACAGCTATTTCAATCTGGGCGGGGAGGCAGCGGCCCGATCGAGAACCATGTCCTGCGGATCAATGCGGAAAGCTACACCCCGCTGGACGGCGCTTCGATCCCGCTGGGCACCATCGCGCCGGTGGCGGGCACCCCGTTCGATTTCCGCACGCCGCACCGCATTGGCGAGCGGCTGCGCGAGGCGACGCCACAGATGATGTTCCCCCGTGGCTATGACCACAACTGGATCGTCAACAGCCGGCTTTCCCCTGTTCCGGTGCTGGCCGCGCATCTGGTGGATCCGGCATCGGGCCGGACGCTGGATATTCTGACAACCCAGCCCGGATTGCAGGTCTATACCGCCAATTCACTCGACGGACGTTACGCCGGGCCATCCGGCCATGCCTACCGCCAGACCGACGCCGTGGCGTTCGAGGCCGAACATTACCCCGACAGCCCGAACCACCCGAATTTTCCAGTCACGGAGTTGCGACCGGGCCAGACATATGATGAAACGACCATCTACCGTCTTGGCGTGGAACCCACCCCACGCCCCCGTGGTTAAGGGGCGGGAAGCGCCTTCAGGGCCTGCCAGCCTGCCCCCCGCATTGCGGCAAAGCCACCACTTCCCCCACCCGCATGGGACAGGAGCACAGCCATGAAAAAGATTGTCGTACTATTGTGCCTGGCGGGGCTTGGCGCGTGCCAGGCGAACCGCCCCCCGTCCGATCCTGCCCAGAGCGGGGGCATTGGCGGCGTGACCGGATCACCGGGTCAGGACGCGCCCGATAGCGGGCCGGGCGGTTCCGGTGGGCCGGGAATGGGCAGCTAGGCGGTCAGTCCCGACCGCCACTTATGTTGACCAGCCCGATACCCAGCAGGCCCAGACCGGCCAGCCCTTCGGCCACCATCCATGAAACCGGCCCGATTCCATCCGCCGTCATACCGCGCACCAGAACGCCAACGCTGCCAATCATCAGCAGCAGAGACATGATCGTCGCCCATTTCAGAATCTTGCCGCGGTTCATTGATCTCTTCGCCATCTGTCGGTCCACCTACCGTTATGGACCGGTTGCCTGCTTTCTACCACCTTGCGGGTCCGGTCGTCCAAACACAGCATGCGCAGCCGCAATGCGCCTGCCGCGCAACAGGCCCACCGATCATGCAGATGTGATCCGCAACCCGGCCATTTCCCGGCGGGCAGGCACGTTGGACAGTACTTACCCCTGTAGCCGGACCTGTCCCCATGGAAAAAAGGAACCAGCCGGTGGTGTCGCTGCCCGGCCAGCGGGAATGGACTGCGTATGTGCGGCATATCGTGCGGGTATGGCGCGCCTACCCTTATGTCTTCATGTACATGTGGGATGGAGACTGACCATGGCCTGACGATAATTGACCGATAAAAATAAACCTTTCCGGGCGCCGCCTTTTTCAGAAAGCGGCGTTTCCTGAATATTGCCGGGAAGAAGGGAGAGACTTCTCCTTCCTCGATCAGCGTTCATTCCTGCCGCAGATCGGATGCAGGGAACCATTCATCATTGCCCGTGCTGTCATTACGCACCCGGATCTGGCCGTTTTCAATAATTTCAACAACAGTCCCCTTCTCGCCGCGCTGTTCGGGGGCGACCGGCGCATCATCCTGACCACGACAATATCACCCATTTTGAAATCCATGACATGATCTCCCTGTTGTGAAGAAAGCAGGCGGAACGCCACACCCTGCCTACAGGCGTTACAGCCCCGGCGGGCCACCAGAAGCGGGTGGCGACGGTTTTCCTGCCTCCTGTATTTTCCCGCCGCCTGTCAAGGCGGGCGGCCGGTATGCAGGCATGCGGTCCTGTCCCTTGGATCGGATTGCAACCATCTTATCTGTAATGAACCGGGCCACGGAATGTGACCCGCTTATCATAATGACAGGACGCGATCATGAGCAAAGCAGCGACCAGTGGTCCCGACGCACAGGGCAAGTACAGCCTTGAGGTCAATATTGGCGGGCTGACCGCCGCACTTTCCGGCTTCAGCTCCAAGATGGAAGCCGAGGATTATGCCGTTTCCCTGCTGCGCCGGGTCAAGGAACTGGCCAAGGCCGATGGCCTGAAATAACCCGGCACGCAACGCGGCCGGACAGTGCGCGGATCGCGGGCTGTCCGGTCGCGTCATGTCCACGGATGCCATGATCCTTACAGGCCCGCTACCCGTTCCGGGGCGGGTGTGCCGATGGCCGCGAGCCCTCAATGATCCGCCGCCGCTGCGGGGATCCATTGAAACATTCCCCCATTCGTGCCTTTTTTCTCCAGATGCCGTTTGAAAAGCCTGCACGGGGAACATTCCGCAGATCATGGGGAAGTTCCTGGTGAAGCCAGTTCCCAAAAGCTTCGGAAAACGCCGCCTTTTTGAAAAAAAGCGGCACCGGAAAAGTTTTATTGTTTTTTATCAACGATTTATTTTCAGACAGCTTCTTATACGGTTATGAACCTGACCGCTTCAGGAACGATAACCATAATGGAAAAAAGGAATGCCGCCCCCATGAAACGACTGACCCGATCACTGCTGGCACTGACCCTGGCCGGTAGCCTTGCCGCCTGCGCGGATGGCCCACCCGGCGGCTATTACGACGGGTATGGAGGCTATGGCGGTTACGGTTATGGCTATGACGGCGGTTATTACGGCGGATATGGCGATTATTATGGCGGCGCGCCCGTCTATTATTACGGACGCGGCGGTGGCGGCGGATGGCGCGGGCGCGGCGG
>NZ_BAIO01000257.1 GCF_000613305.1 Komagataeibacter kakiaceti JCM 25156 | reverse complement strand
CCGGCACGCGCTTTTCGCGGCGGTGCGCGGGCGGCTGCTGCCGGTGCAGGTTACGGCGCTGCCTTTCGTCGCGCCGACATTCCGCCGCTAGGTCCCGCGTATTTTCACGGAATTTCCCGATCACAGGAGCAAGAACATGACGGTCTATTACACCAAAGAGCATGAATGGCTGCGCGTTGAGGGTGATGTCGCCGTAATCGGCATCACGCCCCATGCGGCGAACGAGCTGGGCGAACTGGTCTTTGCCGAGGCGCGTGATCCCGGCACCACCGTCGAGCAGGGCGACAGCGTGGCGTGGTGGAATCGGTCAAGGCGGCATCGGACATCTACGCCCCGATCACCGGTGACGTGCTGGCGTTCAACGATGCGCTGACCGATGACGCCGCCCTCGTCAACCGCGACCCGGAGGGGGAAGGCTGGATCGTGCGCATGACCATGGCCGACCCCGCCCAGCTTGATGGCCTGCTGGACGCCGCGACCTACGCCGCGCTGGTTGGCTGATCTCATTTCCCCCTTCATCTGACGGAGTATGCTGGCCGTGACGTCTCCCTCCTGCGGTTCTTCTTCCCTGTGGCATGATCTGGGCGATGACGCCGGTGCGTTCTGCGCCCGCCATGTCGGCCCGGACGCGCAAGACGTGGCCGGGATGCTGCGCGTGGTGGGGGCTGACACGCTTGACAGCCTGATGGCGCAGACCGTGCCGGACAGCATCCGCCTGCATGGGGGGATGGGTCTGGGCGCAGGCGTGTCCGAACCCGTGGCGCTGGCCCGCCTGCGCGCCATTGCGGCGGAAAACCGGGTTCTGACCTCGCTGATCGGTCAGGGTTATTACAACACGTTCCTGCCCGGCGTGATCCAGCGCAACGTGCTGGAAAACCCGGCCTGGTACACGGCCTATACCCCCTATCAGCCCGAAATCAGCCAGGGCCGGCTGGAGGCGCTGCTCAATTTCCAGACGCTGGTCATCGAACTGACCGGGCTGGACGTGGCCAATGCGTCCCTGCTGGATGAAGGCACGGCGGCGGCCGAGGCCATGGCCATGGCCCGCCGGGTGGCCAAAAGCAGGGCCACGGCCTTTTTTGTCGATGCCGACTGCCACCCGCAGACCATCGCCGTGCTGCGCACCCGTGCCGAGCCGATGGGCTGGCAACTCGTGCTGGGCGATCCCGCAACCGATCTGGACCCGCAGGCGGTGTTTGGCGCGCTGTTCCAGTATCCCGGCTCGACCGGGGAACTGCGCGATCCGCGCCCGTGGATCGAACGCCTGCACGCGGCGGGCGCCATCGCCGCGGTCTGCGCGGATCCGATGGCGCTCATGCTGGTGGAAAGCCCCGGCGCGCTGGGGGCGGACATCGCGGTGGGCACCATGCAGCGTTATGGCATGCCGATGGGGGCCGGTGGCCCGCACGCGGCCTACATGGCGGTGCGTGACGCGATGCGCCGGAACATTCCGGGGCGGATCGTGGGCGTGTCCATCGACGCGCGCGGCAAGCCCGCCTACCGTCTGGCGCTCCAGACGCGTGAGCAGCATATCCGCCGTGAAAAGGCGACATCCAATATCTGCACCGCACAGGCGCTGCCCGCCATCATCTCGTCCATGTACGCGCTGTATCATGGGCCGGAGGGGCTGAAGGCCATTGCCGGGCGCATCCACCGCCTGACCGCCATCGCGGCGGCGGGGCTGCGCGCGCTGGGCTGCACGGTTGTCACGCAGGCGTTCTTTGACACGCTGAAGGTGGAAACCGGCGCGCGGACCGATGCGGTCATCGCCCGCGCGCTGGAGGCGGGCATGAACCTGCGCCGCGTGGATGACGATCATATCAGCCTCAGCCTTGATGAAACCTCAACCCCCGACACCGTGCGCGCCGTGTGGCGCTGCGTGGCGGGAGATAGCGCATCGGTGGCGACGGTCGAGGCCGGTCTGGGCGCGGTGGGCGACGCCATTCCGGCGGGTCTGGCGCGGCAGGGTGAATTCCTGACCCAGCCGATCTTCTCCGCCTGCCGGTCGGAAACCGACATGCTGCGCTACCTGCGCCGTCTGGCGGACCGTGATCTCGCGCTTGACCGCTCCATGATCCCGCTTGGCTCCTGCACCATGAAGCTGAACGCCACGGCGGAAATGCTGCCCATCACATGGCCGGAATTCTGCAATATCCATCCCTTCGCCCCCGCCGATCAGATGCGGGGCTACGCGCGCCTGTTCACTGATCTGGAACGCATGCTGTGCCGGATCAGCGGCTACAGCGCGGTGTCGCTCCAGCCCAATTCCGGCGCGCAGGGCGAATTCGCGGGGCTCATGGCCATTCGCGGCTATCACCGCGCCCGTGGCGACGCAGGGCGTGACGTGTGCCTGATCCCCGCATCCGCCCACGGCACCAACCCGGCTTCCGCCCAGATGGCGGGCATGCGGGTCGTGGTGGTGGCGTGCGACGGGCAGGGCAATGTCGATATTGACGACCTGAAGGCCAAGGTTGCGAAACACGCGGACCAGCTGGCCGCCATCATGATCACCTATCCCTCCACCCACGGGGTGTTTGAGGAAAACGTGCGCGAGATCTGTGATCTGGTGCATGCGGCGGGTGGCCAGGTCTATGTGGATGGCGCGAACCTGAACGCGCAGGTGGGGCTGGCGCAGCCGGGCGTGTATGGCGGGGATGTCAGCCATTTCAACCTGCACAAGACCTTCTGCATCCCCCATGGCGGCGGTGGTCCCGGCATGGGGCCGATCGGCGTGGGCGCGCATCTGGCCCCCTACCTGCCCGGCGCGCCGCAACGGGGGGAGGCCAACGCCATTTCCGCCGCGCCGTTCGGCTCGGCTGATGTGCTGCCCATTTCGTGGATGTACATGGTCATGATGGGGGATGAAGGGCTGAAGCGCGCGACCGGGGTCGCGATCCTGAACTCCAACTATATCGCGACCCGGCTGTCCGGGCATTACCCGGTGCTGTACCGGGGCGCGCAGGGCCGCGTCGCGCATGAATGCATCATCGACCTGCGCCCGCTCAGGGATGAGACCGGCGTGACGGTGGATGACATCGCCAAGCGCCTGATCGACCATGGCTTCCATGCGCCCACGGTCAGCTTTCCCGTGGCGGGCACGTTCATGATCGAACCGACGGAGTCCGAAAGCCGGGCGGAACTGGACCGTTTCTGTGACGCGATGATCGCCATCCGCGCGGAAATCGCCGCCGTGGCGGAAGGGAAGCTGACCATTGAACAGAGCCCCCTGCGCCACGCCCCGCATACCGTGCGCGACGTGACCGCCCCGCAATGGGACCGCGC
>NZ_BAIO01000258.1 GCF_000613305.1 Komagataeibacter kakiaceti JCM 25156 | reverse complement strand
CCCTCGCCCGCCTGCGCGCCGGTGGGGGGGAAGTCGTCCGTCATCGCCGCCCGGCCAGCACATAGGTACGCGTCAGACCCACGCCGGGGATGAAGAATCGCCCGCGCTCACGGAACAGGAAGTTCTGCCGCAGGGCGAGATAGACATCCTCCGTCACCTGGATGGTGCCGACATCGGGCGCGCCCTGCGCCATCATCTCGGCCATGCCCATGGCGTCGCCCCACAGGTTGAACGCCTGCGGATCCTTGCCCAGCATCCCGCCGAACACCGGCCCCACGTCAATCCCGATCCGGAACACGGGGTCCAGATCCGCCTGGGCCAGCATCGACAGCGTGTTCTCGCGCATCATCAGCGCCGCGTTGGCGATGCGGTACGCCGCCCCCTTGTCCGGCGTGCGCGAACACCCCGCGACACAGACCACCCGATGCCCCAGCATACGGATGGAATACAGCCCGCACTGATGGGCGATGTCCTGCAACAGGCCCGCCATCGTATCAATCAGCTTGATATTGGCGGTGGGGTCGTTCTGGGCCGTCATCACCATATCTGACAGGCTGATGACCATGATGCCGACGGCGGGATAGAAACCGTCCACCCCGCTCAGGTCCGCCGGGGCCTGCTGGCCGTTCATGGCCAGCGCGCCGGGCGCCAGCAGGAAGCCTTGGCTGGGGTCATGCGGTTCCTCATCGACCGCGGGTTCGCCCTCCAGTTCCTCCTTCGCCGCCGCGACGGCGGTGTAATGCTGCGCGGAAAAACGGGCCGCCGCGACACCGGCGATCATGTCCACGAAGTGCGAGACCATATCCGCACGCGGCGCATCTTCCAGCGTGATGACGCCCACCGGTCCGCTCGCGCCCTGAATGGGATTGCAGAACAGCGCCTTGCTGCCAAAACTGCGCATGTACACGCGGTAGAAGGCGGATGTGCGGTCATCATCCGCCGCGCTGGTGATCGCCAGCGGATCCCCATGGGACACGGCGTCGAAAAAGCTCTTGAGGTCGGTCGTGGCCATTTCGAAGCCACCGGAATGCACATCCTGCTGCCGGTCGTAGGAATCGATGCACATGAGCGTGCGCCCATCATGCAGGATGCGCCATATGGCCGCGCGCCGGGCATGGGACTGGTCGGCCAGCGTCTCGGTCAGGATAAGGGCGTTATCCTCAGGGTTGAACAGTTCGGGATACGCCGCGACGGATTGCAGGGCATGGCTCTCGTAATTGGCCACGGCATGGGATTGCAGGATTTCACGGCGCAGGCGCTCGCTCCTGCGGGCCGAAAGGAACAGCATGAACCCCAGACCCGAGGCCATGAGCACGACCAGAACGGAAAACAGCAGGTTCTGCCGCCCCGACGCCAGCGCGAAGCGTGAAAAATCATCCTCCGGCGCGACCAGAAGCAGAACCCAGCTATCGTTGCCCACCGGCAGGTTCGCCGTGATGGTCACGTAGTTCCTGTCGGCCACGCGCACCGTCCGCGCGCCGTAGCCGTGAACGCGGTACTGGTCGAACGCCTTGGTCATGACGGGGAATCGGGTGGGGTCGATCTCCATCTTCATCGGGTCGCCCTTGGCGCGAACCAGCGTTTCCTCCATGCCATGCCCGGCCAGGACGTGGCCGTCATGATCCAGCAGGACGGCGTTGCCGCTTTCCCCGATCTTGAGTGAGTTCAGGAATTTATTCAGGTGATCGAGCGAGATGTTGATGGCATAGACATGCGTCCTGTCATCCTGCCCCCTGTACGGCACGGCGGAGGTCAGGATCAGTTGCCGGGTCACTTCCACCACGTAGGGATGTGTCCAGAACTCCTGCCCGGCCCTGACCGTATCGGCGAACCAGCCATGCCCGCGCGGGTCGTAATCACCCGCCGGGGTCTGCCACTGCTTTACGACCTTGTCCTGCGCGTCGCGCAGCTCATGGGCGAACGTGGCCTTGCCCGTTCCCCGGTTCTGCAGGGTGGTGACGGCGACGCCTGATTGTTCGCGCCACGTTCGAGCGTGCTGAAATTGCCGTCGCTATCGGCAGGTAGAAGGACTGGATCTGCGGCACGTTGCGCAGCATGGTGCTGCTGTAGCCGTTGAATATCTTCTGTTCGACATTCGCCGCGCCATGTTCGAGCATGTCGCGCGCCACGATGGCCCCGGCCGAGGCGGGCATGAGGAAGGAACTGACTTCCTTGGCGATATAATCCTGCTGGCTGACCAGCAGGTCATGCGTCAGGGCCAGCGCACCCGTGCGGGCCGTCTGGTAGGAATGCCACCCCACGCCCGCTATGATGGCGATGACCGAAACCACCCCGGCGACGGGAATGCCGATATGGAACAGGAAGCGCCGGAACTGATCGGAAGGGGCAATCGTGGGATCGACAATCTCGTCCGTGGACAATGCTCTCTTCCTGTTCAAGACATCAGGTACGGTGTGTTTTCAAATCCTAGACCAGACACACCGCGCCGACCAAACCCTTTATGGCCTGACGCCATTCAACCCAGCCATAGCGGATCGGTCAGGCGTTCGACAAACGCGCGGTGGGCTGCGATTTCCGCTTCATCGGGCCGCACCCGCACCGGCACATGCCCTGGCGGGCGCACGTAATTGTAACTTGCAATACCGCCGCCGTCCTCCTCCACCGCCAGACCCAGCCCACGCTGCCGGCCACCGGTCAGTTCCAGATAGACCGCCGCCAGCAGCTTGCAGTCCAGCAGGGCGTTATGGGTGGTGCGTTCAGACAGGTCGATGGAAAAACGCCGGCACAGCGCATCAAGACTGTTGGGCATGCCGGGAAACCGCTCCCGCGCCATGTCGAGCGTATCGACCATGCGGCCCATATCCAGCTCCGGCAGTCCCGCGCGCGTCAGTTCCGCGTTCAGGAAGCCGAAATCGAACCGGGCGTTATGGGCGATCAGGCGTCATTACCGATAAACGCCATGAATTCCCCCGCGATCGCGGCGAATTTGGGTTTGCCTTCCAGATCGGCGCGGGTGAAGCCATGCACGCGGGAGGCTTCCTCCGGCACGTCGCGTTCCGGGTCGATCAGGACATGGAAATTCCGCCCCGTAGGCAGGTCGCCCATCAGTTCCAGCGCCGCGATCTCGATCACCCGGTCACCCTTGAGCGGATCAAGGCCGGTGGTTTCCGTATCGAACAGGATCGTGCGTTTCATGCGTCTTTCCTTCCGGCCCGCGTCCGTGCGGCCATCGTGCCCGCCTGCATGGCGCGCAGCAGGCGCTGGACCTGGCGCACCGTATCATGGCGCGACAGTCCTGTTCTTATCACCACATCGG
>NZ_BAIO01000259.1 GCF_000613305.1 Komagataeibacter kakiaceti JCM 25156 | reverse complement strand
TCGACCTGAACCACCTTTGAACGACCATGGCTGAAGCTCTGCCGCACGGAACCGGCATCCACCGTCCGTCCGACTTCCCTCCGGCCCGCCGGCCGCAGGGACAAGCGTCCCTTACCCTGATCCTGATCGTTGCCTTCGCTCATGTACCCGCCTGTTCACACCGTCCGGCGGACCGCTCCGCCGAATTCGGGCCAGTCCTGCCGGACAAACCCGCAAAACGTTCACTCTCGATACGGAAACGGCGCGCCAGTTCACCATGCAGCATGGCTGCATGAACAACATGGTCGCGGCCAAATGCCGCACCCAGACCCGATGCCGTAGGAACAACCGTAACCGGAAGGTCCCGTGCACCGGACAAAACTCTCTTCCTCTCGTCGGGGCTGCCATCGGCCGCCTGGATCACCAGACCGGCGCGACCGCCCACAACCCACTCACGCACCTTGGCGAAACCGCAGACAATCTGCCCGGCCCGCCGTGCCAGCCCCGCGACATCCATCATGCGCCGCAGCAGCCCGTCTTCCACAAGATGGGTCAGGTCAGGATGAATAACAACCCTTCCCCGTGCCGCGCGTGCGAAGACGCCACGTGTGCGTGCCGTTTCTAACACATCCGCGCGTGCGCTCAACCAAATTCCCCGTCCGGGCAGACGTGCGGAAAGATCAGGGATCACGACTCCATCGGGGGAAATGACGAATCTGATCATTTCCTCCCTGGGCAGACGGAGCCGCGTCACGGCGCAGCGGCGCAGCGGACCGCGCTCTTCATCCGCCATGTCGCCTGCGTCTTCCGCGTGGGGATGACCCTGATCAGACGTCGGACGTCTCCTCTTGCGTGGTGTTCTCGTCACCCTCGAACCAGTGCGCGCGCGCCGCCATGATGATTTCGTTGGCCGCGTCCTCATCTATGGCGTCGCTGCCCAGAATCTCGACCAGTTCGTCACCGGCCAGATCGGCCAGGTCATCCAGCGTCTTCACGCCCTTCTCACCCAGCGTGACCAGCATCTGGTTGGTGAACACGCCCAGCATGGCGATGTCATCCGTCACCCCGAGTTCACGCCGCCTGTTGTCCAGTTCCTCTTCCTGACCGGCCAGGAAGCCTTCGGCGCGACGGACCAGTTCGCTGGCCACATCCTCGTCAAAGCCTTCGATGTTGGCCAGTTCATCGGCGTCCGCGAAGGCCAGTTCCTCGATGGAGTGGAAGCCCTCGGTCACCAGAAGCCCGGCAATGACGTCATCAACGTCCAGCGCTCGACAAACAGGTTGCTGCGACGGCGGAATTCTTCCTGCCGGCGCTCCGATTCCTCGGCCTCGGTCAGGATGTCGATATCCCACCGCGTCAACTGGCTGGCAAGGCGCACGTTCTGCCCGCGCCGCCCGATGGCGAGGCTGAGCTGGTCATCGGGAACCACGACTTCCACGCGACCGGCTTCCTCATCCATCACCACCTTGCTGACTTCCGCCGGGGCAAGGGCGTTGACGACGAAGGTCGCGGCCTGCGGACTCCACGGGATAATATCGATCTTCTCGCCCTGGAGTTCCTTCACCACTTCCTGCACGCGGCGGCCGCGCACGCCCACGCACGCGCCGACCGGGTCGATCGAGGCGTCACGCGAGATGACGGCCATCTTCGCGCGCGATCCGGGGTCACGGGCCACGGCCTTGATCTCGATGATGCCATCGTAGATTTCGGGCACTTCCTGCGCGAACAGCTTGGCCAGGAAGGCCGGATGCGTGCGGGAGAGGAAAATCTGCGGGCCACGCGGTTCGTCGCGCACGTCATAGATATAGGCGCGGACGCGATCGGAATTGCGGAAGCTTTCCCGCGGGATCAGTTCGTCACGGCGCAGCAGGGCCTCGGCATCGCCGATCTCGACCAGCAGGTTGCCGTATTCCGTACGCTTGACCGTTCCGTTGACGATCTCGCCCACGCGGTCCTTGAAGTCATTGAACTGGCGGCGGCGTTCGTATTCGCGCACGCGCTGGACAATCACCTGCTTGGCCGTCTGGGCCGCGATGCGCCCGAAATCGATGGGCGGCAGCGGGTCGATCAGGTATTCCCCAAGCTGGATTTCCGGCTTGAACTTGCGGGCGATGTACAGCGGAATCTGCGTCTCTTCGTTTTCCACCGCCTCGACCGCCTCGGTCCAGCGGGACAGGCGCACATCGCCGGTCTTGCGGTCGATGGTGGCGCGGATATCCTTTTCGTGGCCGTATTTGGCGCGACCGGCCTTCTGGATGGCCTGCTCCATCGCTTCCAGCACTTCCTCGCGGTCGATCGACTTTTCCCGCGCTACGGCATCGGCCACCAGCAGCAGTTCGGGACGGGCAACGGACGTATCCATCAGTGTCTCCACAACATCGTTCAGTTGGCCTTGCGCGCCGGCTTGCGGCCGGGCCTGCCACTGGCCTTCTGCGTTTCAGCCGGGGGTGCTTCCTCCGGCCCGTTTTCCTCGCTGGCGGGTGCGGGCTGCATCATCCGCGCACTCGCTCGATCAGTTCGTCCGTCAGGACAAGTCGCGCCTTGCGCATATCCGCGAAAGGCAGCGAAACCTCGGCGCCATCATCCAGCCGCATCAGGCCATGGCCATCACGCGCGCCCAGCACGATACCGGCGAACCGCTTGCGGCCGTCAATTGGCATGTTCATCTCGGCGCGGGCAAGATGGCCCGCGAAACGCTCCCAGTCCTTGACACGTGTCAGGGGCCGGTCGATCCCGGCGGAGGAGACTTCCAGCGTCCACGCCCCCGGCAGCGGGTCATCCACGTCCAGGATCGCGCCGACCGCATGGCTGATCTGTTCGCAGTCCTCGATGGTGATGAGCGAGCCATCGGCCCGATCCGCCATGATCTGGACCGTGGGCGATTCACGCCCCAGCACCGCCACGCGCACGAGTCGAACCCCATGTCGACCAGCGCGGGCGCGATCATCGCGGCGATGCGGGCATCGAGGCCCGTCAGGAAAGGCAGATCAGCGTCCAATGCAAAAAAGGCAGCCCTGCGGCCACCCCCCAAAGAAAAAACCAGAGATGAAGGAATTGTGTATAACATAAGTCACGCCATCCCCGACCGCAAGGAATATATGCGCGCGGCAGCGTTACATTTCCTCTCTCTTATCGTCTTGCCATATCCCGCGCCTGCGCCACATTATGCGGTCATGACACCCATGCCCTCACCGCCGGAACCCGAACGGGAACAACGCAGTGAACGCCCGGCCGGCCGCAGCAGGCTGGTCGTGGTGGGGCTGATCGCGGCCGTGGTGGCGGGTGGCGG
>NZ_BAIO01000260.1 GCF_000613305.1 Komagataeibacter kakiaceti JCM 25156 | reverse complement strand
CCCGGCTGGAGCGCGTACCCGCCCCCGAACGCGGGCGGCATTATGTCGTGCGCTTCACCGCGCCCGAATTCACATCGCTATGCCCCGTGACCGGCCAGCCTGACTTCGCCCATATCGTCATCGACTACATTCCCGATGAATGGATCGTGGAAAGCAAGTCCCTCAAGCTGTTCCTGACCAGTTTCCGCAACCATGGGGCCTTCCACGAAAAATGCTCCCTGCAGATCGCCACCACGCTGGTTGACCTGCTGGGTCCGGTCTGGCTGCGGATCGGGGCCTACTGGTACCCCCGTGGCGGCATGCCGATCGACGTGTTCTGGCAGACCGGCACCCCGCCGGAAGGCGTATGGATACCGACACAGGACGTGCCCGGCTACCGGGGGCGTGGCTGAACGGCAAAAACGAAAAAAGCGCCCCGGTCAGGGCGCTTTTCCTAATTCCGGCCAGTCCGCCCCTTCTCCGGGGCGGAAGAAAACGCGGAACATCCCCAGGATTACAAGGAACGCCGCCTTTCCAAAAAAGACGGCGCCCGGAAACCCTTCCAGCTTCCTAGAGGGACATGGCCGGTATGGCTGACTGCGCGGCGTCGATCTCGGCACGGGCCGAAAGGATCTTGTCCATAAGGATATCGAGCGCGGGCACGTTCATCTTGTCCGCTTCCTCATAGGATTTTTCCAGCCCCGCCAGCCGCGCTTCCGCCTCGTCAACCGACAGGTCGGCCACACGTGTCGCCCGGTCGGCAAGGAGGGTGCAGTGGGTCGGCGCGATATCGGCGAACCCACCCGCCACGAAGAAGCGATGCGTCACCACACCGCCTTCATAGACATCAACCACGCCACCGCGCAGTGTCAGCATAAGCGGTGCATGATCGGGCATGGCCGCGATGTCACCTTCCGACCCCGGCATGACGACCATATCGGCGTCATGCGCGAACAGCACCTTCTCCGGACTGACAATCTTGACCTTAATGGACATGGTCTATCTTCCTTGCGTCAGGGGTCGGGTTAGGCCGATTCCTTCATTTTCTCGGCCTTGGCCACCGCTTCCTCGATCGCACCAACCATGTAGAAGGCACCTTCGGGCAGGTGATCGTATTCGCCAGCCACGATCGCCTTGAACGAACGGACCGTATCTTCCAGCGAGACCAGCTTGCCCGGCGCGCCGGTGAACACTTCGGCCACATGGAACGGCTGGGACAGGAAACGCTGGATACGACGGGCGCGGGCCACGACCAGCTTGTCATCTTCCGACAGTTCATCCATGCCGAGAATGGCGATGATGTCCTGCAGGGACTTGTAGGTCTGCAGGATGCGCTGCACGTCGCGCGCAACCTGATAATGCTCCGCGCCGACGATCTTCGGGTCAAGCGAACGCGACGTGGAATCCAGCGGATCCACGGCCGGGTAGATGCCCATTTCCGCGATGGAGCGGTTCAGCACCGTGGTGGCGTCCAGATGGGCGAAGGTCGCGGCCGGGGCCGGATCGGTCAGGTCATCGGCCGGGACGTACACGGCCTGCACGGACGTGATCGAGCCCTTCTTGGTCGAGGTGATGCGTTCCTGCAGCGCGCCCATTTCGGTCGCGAGTGTCGGCTGGTAGCCCACGGCGGAGGGGATACGGCCCAGCAGGGCGGACACTTCGGCGCCCGCCTGCGTGAAGCGGAAGATGTTGTCCACGAAGAACAGCACATCCTGGCCTTCGACATCACGGAAGTATTCCGCAACCGTCACACCCGACAGGGCGACACGGGCACGCGCGCCCGGCGGCTCGTTCATCTGGCCATAGACCAGCGCCACCT
This sequence comes from Komagataeibacter kakiaceti JCM 25156, assembly GCF_000613305.1. Next base: position 1,469 of record NZ_BAIO01000260.1, on the reverse strand, counting down.
TGGAACCTTCGGTCGAGTCACCGTTGATCTTGATGACGCCCGCATCCTGCATTTCGTAATACAGGTCGTTCCCTTCACGGGTACGTTCACCAACACCGGCGAAGACGGACACGCCGCCATGCGCCTTGGCGATGTTGTTGATCAGTTCCTGAATGATGACGGTCTTGCCCACGCCGGCGCCGCCGAACAGGCCGACCTTACCCCCCTTGAGGTACGGGCAGAGCAGATCGACCACCTTGATGCCGGTGGGCAGGATTTCCGTCGCGGCGGCCTGCTCGTCAAAGGCCGGGGCGGCACGGTGGATCGGGGCGTGACCCGCCGCCTTCACCGGGCCACGGTCATCAATCGGCTCACCGATCACGTTCAGGATACGCCCCAGCGTGCCCGGACCGACCGGCACGGTGATCTGGTTGCCCGTGGCGGTCACTTCCGCGCCACGGCTCAGGCCATCGGTCGTATCCATGGCGATGCAGCGGACTTCGTGTTCGCCGATTTCCTGCGCCACTTCCAGCACCAGGGTCTGACCGTTGAGTTCGACATGCAGCGATTCAAGGATATGCGGCAGCACACCCTCGAACTGCACGTCAACAACGGCGCCGCGGATCTGCGTTACGCGACCAACGACATTGCTTTTCTGCGCCTGCGTGGAGACAGGAGCCTCTTGAGTTGTGGTTTCCGACATGGGACAGCTCCTGTGAGCGTGAAGATTGGTCCTCAGACTGCCTGAGCGCCCGAGATGATTTCAATCAGTTCATTGGTAATATTGGTCTGACGCGTACGGTTGTAGGTCAGTGTCAGGCGATCGATGGCCTTGCCGGCGTTCCGGGTCGCGTTGTCCATGGCCGTCATCCGCGCGCCATTCTCGCCCGCCGCCGTTTCCAGCATGGTGGCGTAGAGCTGCACCTGCAGGTTGCGCGGCAGGAGGCTGGACAGGAGCGTCCCCTCATCCGGCTCGAATTCGTAGGTGGCAAGATCGCCCTGGGCCGTGTTGTCATTGTCCGGCAGCGCAAGCGGAATAAGCTGCATTTCCGTCGGCGTCTGGGTCATGACATTGCGAAAGCGGTTGTACACCAGCGTGCAGACGTCGAATTCGCCCTTTTCCAGCAGCGACGAAATCTGCTCACCCAGCTCCGCCGCGGCGGAAAAGGGGATTTCCTTGCCCGCGGCCAGATGGCGGTGCTGATGATCAGATCCTCGAACTCGCGCGCCAAGAAATCATGCGTCCTGCGCCCGACGGGCAGGAGCTTGACGGTCTTGCCTTCCGCCTGGAGCTTGAGCACCAGGTTGCGGGTCGTACGGTTGATGTTGGCGTTGAATGCGCCAGCCAGCCCACGGTCACTGGACATGGGGATCAGCAGATGCACCTTGTCCTGACCTGTTCCGGTCAGCAGCGCGGGCTGCCCGCCTTCACCTGCCACGCTCCGCGCGACCTCGGCCAGCATGCGACGCATCGCATCGGCGTATGGCCG
>NZ_BAIO01000261.1 GCF_000613305.1 Komagataeibacter kakiaceti JCM 25156 | reverse complement strand
CCTGTGTCGCGGCCTATGAGGCCGTGCGCGCCATTGGCCCCCATGTCGCGATTGTGGATGAGGCCATCGCCACGTCATCCTACACCCGCATGTTCCTCAACAGTGACTGGGCGGCGCAATATTCCTTCCTGCGTGGCGGCGCGCTGGGTTGGGGCATGCCAGCCGCCGTGGGGGCCTCGCTTGGGCTGGGGCGTGAACCGGTTGTCTGTCTGGTCGGTGATGGTGCGGCGCTCTATTCCCCGCAGGCCTTGTGGACCGCGGCGCATGAGCAGTTGCCGGTCACCTTCGTGGTGATGAATAACCGTGAATATAACGTGCTGAAGGGCTTCATGCGCGAACAGACGCATTATGTCTCGGCGCGGGAGGGTAATTTCCTCGCCATGGATCTCAATGACCCGCCAATCGATTATCAGGCGATGGCCCGGTCATACGGGCTGGAATCACGCCTGATCACCCGCGCGCAGGACATCGCCCCCGCGATCGAAGCGGCCATGGCGTCTGGCCGTCCCCATCTTGTGGAAATCCTGATCAGCACCGTCTAGGGGCTGTGGAGATAAATCTGTTTAAAAACAACTGGTTGATGGAAAAACGAAAGTCCCCGGCCGCCGCCCTGTTTCAAGCAGTCCCTAACGGATGGGGAAGGAACAGGCCGCAGGCATCACGTCCGGTCGTTCACCGCCGGGATCGACATGCAGGGTCAGCCGCATTACGGCCGCGGCCAGATGCGCGCCGCTGGTGTGCATGGAGGCCTTGATGTCCACGCCCTGATTATTGTCCATGACCACGACATTCCGGCCCCGGCCCATCGTGGCCTCCGCGCGGACAGACCAGTAGGTGCCGTTCAGGTCGGACAGGCGGGCAAGGTTGTACACCTTTCCATCCCCCTTCAGCCGGCTGTAGCCAAACCCGACCGCACCGCCGCCCGTCACCTTGACCGGATAGGAGTGGGGTCCGTAGTACAGCCGCCCCTTGCCCCAGGAATAACCACCGGCAAGGGCCGCGTCATGCAGGGTGAAGCACAGTTTGGCCGTCCGCTGCCCCAGCGCGTCCGCGGCCCATGCGGATGGGGTGGCCAGAAGTCCAGCAGCAAGAATGACAGGGGCTGAAAGCAGAGCTGGTCGCACGGTATGTTCCTGCTACGATATGCTGGCTGGCGAGCATGGTGGGAATCGGAAACGCCCCGGTTTTGACTGACCGCAGCGTTCATTGTTTTTCAGTCGATTATCCTTAAAAGGCAACCCCTGTCTGATGCAGATCTGCCGCCGATCCCTTCTTGCGGGAATAAATGGACAGGTAAAGGACGTTTCTGATGTGTTCCGCCGTCATTCCCATGGATTACGATAGCCCGGCCTGCCGGTCCGTCCTGCATCGTATCGGGAGCGCGCGCCCTTTTGTTTATGGGCTGACCAATTACGTCGCGGCGACCCTGAGCGCCAATGTGCTGCTTGCGGCCGGCGCCGCGCCAGCCATCGGGGCCGCGCCGGGCTGGGCGTCCGGTTTTGGCGCCATGCGGGGGCGATGTGGATCAACGCGGCGGGACTGATCAACTGCACGGCGCGGGATATGTACACCGCCGCCGGGGCGGCGACCGCCCATCATGTGCCATGGGTTCTGGACCCCGTGGCCATGGGGGCGGGGGTGGATGAATATGACGCCATCATTCACGATCTGGCGATGCGGGATCCCACGGTGATTCGCGGTAATGCCAGTGAGGTCATGGCCCTTGCCGGTGGGGCCGCCACCGCGCGCGGCGTGGAAACCACGGCCTCCATCGCGCAGGCGGTGCCGCTGGCGCGTGAATTCGCACGGGCGCGCAATGTTATCGTGGCGATCAGCGGGCCAGAAGATCACATCCTCGCCCCTGATGGCCGGCACGTCGTTGTAAAGGGCGGCCATCCGCTGCTGACGGTGGTGACCGGAATGGGGTGCGCCCTGGGCGGTCTGGTTGCGGCAGCTCTTGCCGTTACGCCCGCAGGGGCCGACCGCCTTGCCGCCGTGGCGGCAGCGCATGCCCTTTATGCGCGCGCGGCGGAAATCGCGGCCCCTTCGGCGCAGGGGACCGCTTCCTTCGCCACGGGGTTTGTGGACGCACTGTCCCGCCTGCAAGACAGGACCGGGGCGGAAGCGCCCGACTGATCAGGAAATATCGGCCATGAGCGAGACATGGGCCGCAATGATCTTCCACCCCTGCGGCGTGCGAATCCATGTCTGGCTCTGTCGGCCAATCCGTTCGCCGCCATGACGACGGAATTCCAGATCAACCGTGCCGGTATCCGTTCCGATGGCCGTGATATGGCGGCGCAGCACATCGCGCGGGGGGGAGCCGCCCGTCCGGTTGCGGCGGAAGGCCGCGATTTCATTAAACCCGTATAATGTCTCGCCCACACCGTAACGCACCGTTTCGGGGCCGTGGTAGAAAAGGGTATCGAGTTCCGCGATGTCATTCGTGCCCAGCGCCGTTTCGTAACGATCGGACATGGCGGTCAGTTCCGCTACGGTCTCGGGCCGGTTCAGTTCAGGAGCCATGGGTTTTTCCACCAGAATATGAAGGTCATTCAGCCTTGGCCGGGGCGGCGGCAGGGCTGTGGTCGGGATCCATCACATTGATAACAGCCTCATCCGAAATGGATACCACTTCGGAGGGTTCGCGCCGTGCCGCTTCATCCGTCTTGCGCGCGACATCATTCGTGATGGCTTTAAGCTCCGCCACCTCGGCGCGTACGTCATTCAGGATTTCGATCAGGGCGGCATGATCTTCCGCCGCGCGCTGGTCGCTTCCCTGGCTCAGTACCGCGTTGCCCACCATAAGGGCGGGCAGGGCCACAAGCTGGATGCAGTTGCTTATATAGAGCAGCGTATTCTGCCACGCCGGCGCGGCAAGCGGGATCAGCGAAAACACCAGAAAGGCGTAAACGCACCAGATGCTCCCGAATATGATCGTCATGCGCACGGCGATGTGGTCGTTAACCTGACTGATGAGGGAGGACTTGTTCGATGGGTTCGGCATGGAAACCTGTTGTGGCGATGCGTTGCAGTGATCTGGCGGGTATGTCGCAAAATGGACCGTATTGCGCCTGCCTTAATTGGATAGGAATTATGCCGACATATAATGACATACTTCCGCATGGCAGGAGTCCTGCTGGACATGTGGCTCCGTCAGGACCGGGCCAAATTAATTAATGGCGGTTTTCTGGGGTTAGATGAGTTTTTTTGGCATATTTTTCATTTTGGGCGTT
>NZ_BAIO01000262.1 GCF_000613305.1 Komagataeibacter kakiaceti JCM 25156 | reverse complement strand
TGAGGACATCCTGGCGCAGTATCACGCCACCCGCCTGTCCGCGCTGGCGGCGCGCGCGGCACCAGCAACGTGGCCGTGCATCCGCTCCAGATCGTGCGCGAGCTTGAGCAGTTCATCACCCCCGATGTCACGATGTGCCTGGACATGGGCACCTTCCATATCTGGCTGGCGCGCTACCTGCTGTCCTTCCGCGCGCGGCAGATGCTGATCAGCAACGGCCAGCAGACCATGGGCGTCGGCCTGCCGTGGGGAATCGCCGCAAGCCTGGTCAATCCGGGGCAGAAGGTCATTTCCATATCGGGCGATGGCGGGTTCATGATGTCGTGCATGGAGCTGGAAACGGCGGTGCGGCTCAAGTGCAACCTCATCCACATGGTGTGGGTCGATCAGGCCTACAACATGGTCGAGATGCAGGAGAAGAAGAAGTACGGCCGTGGTTCCGGCGTGGAATTCGGGCCGATCGACTTCGCCATGTTCGCCCGTTCGTGCGGGGCGCGCGGCATCGCGGTCCATTCCGCCGATGGCGTGGCGGCGGCGCTGCGCGAAGCCATGGAATGTGAAGGCCCGGTAGTGATTTCCGTGCCGGTCGATTATTCGCAGAACCACCTGCTCATGAAGCCTCTGGCGACATTGGGCGAGACATCGGCCGCCGCGTAGGGATTACGTGGCGGTGGGAAAAACCGGCCCCTGATTCCCGCGGCGGGCGGGCCGGTCCTTTCCGGCATGCGACATCGGCATTTTATGCGTAAGTCCCCCGGCGTCGGACATGCCAGACTGACAGCCATCATTCCCCGCACGTGGCGTGGCCTGCAACGGCCCGGCGCGGCGGGGACATGGCATTGAGGAAAGCAAGGAATGCTGAACAAGGCACACGGCATGTCATCGCCTGCAGGTGCGGAACTGGTTACGGAACTCCGGAACATTGTCGGCCACCCCCATGTGCTGACCGAAGACGGGGCGACCCTGCCCTACCGGCGCGGCTTCCGTTTCGGGGAAGGGCGCGCGCTTGCGGTTGTCATGCCCGGATCGCTGGTTGAACAGTGGCGCGTGCTGCGCGCCTGTGTGAAGGCGGGCGTGATCGTGATCATGCAGGCGGCCAATACCGGGCTGACCGGTGGCTCCACGCCGGATGGCGACACCTATGACCGTGACATCGTGATCGTGCACAGCATGCGCATGCGCACGATCCACCTGATCGGCGGTGGCAAACAGGTTGTCTGCCTGCCCGGCGCGACGCTGGACCAGCTTGAGACCAGGCTCAAACCCATCGGGCGCGAGCCGCATTCGGTCATCGGCTCATCGTGCATCGGGGCTTCGGTGTTTGGCGGCGTCAGCAACAATTCGGGCGGCGCGCTGGTGCGTCGTGGCCCGGCCTATACCGACATGGCGCTGTTCGCGCAGGTCTCGCCCACGGGTGAACTGCAACTGGTCAACCATCTTGGCATCGAACTCGGCGCCGACCCCGAGGAGATCCTGACGCGCGTGGAGGCGGGCAATTTTCCCGAATCCAGCATCAACTGGCATGCCGGGCGCGGGCATGACGATGGTTACGCCCGCCATGTGCGCGACGTGGACGCCGATACCCCGGCCCGCTACAACGCCGACCTGCGCCGCCTGCATGAAGGCTCCGGCTGCGCGGGCAAGCTGGGGCTGTTCGCCGTCCGCCTCGATACGTTCGAGGCGGAGAAGAACCCCGTCGTTTTCTATATAGGTACCAACGGGACCGACGTGCTGGAAGATGTGCGGCGGCATATCCTGTCTTCCTTCACGGAACTGCCGATCGCGGGGGAATACCTGCATCGGGACGCGTTCAATATTGCCGAGAAATACGGCAAGGACACCTTCGTCATCATCCGGCTGATCGGCACGAAGCGCCTGCCCGCGCTGTTCGCCATGAAAAACGCGTTCGACCGGGTGGCGGGGCGTCTGGGCTTCCTGCCCAGGCATTTCAGTGACCGCTGCATGCAGTTCCTGAGCCACCTCTTTCCCGAACACCTGCCCGCGCGTATGCGTGACTATCGGGACCGCTTCGAACATCATCTGATGCTCAAGGTCAGCGCGTCAGGCGCGCAGGAAGCGCGGGAATTCCTGAAAAGCCATTTCGAAACGCATGAAGGCGACTTTTTCGAATGCACCCCCGATGAGGGGGCCAAGGCGTTCCTGCACCGCTTCGCCGCCGCCGGCGCGGCCATACGCTACCGCGACATCCATACCGACACGACCGAGAACATCGTCGCGCTGGACGTGGCGCTGCGGCGGAATGACCGTGACTGGTTCGAGGTGCTGCCCAGGGACATCGAGGATGAAATCATCGTCAAGCTGTATTACGGCCATTTCCTGTGCCACGTGATGCATCAGGATTACGTGGTGCGCAAAGGCTATGACTGCGTGGCGCTTGAACACCGGATGCTGCCGCTGCTGGACCGGCGTGGCGCGCGCTATCCGGCGGAGCATAATTTCGGGCATCTCTATCGCGCGCCGGATGACGTGCTGGCCCATTACCGCCAGCTTGATCCATGCAACTGTTTCAATCCGGGCATTGGCCAGGCGACCAAACGCCGGAACTGGGTTGCCGAAAGCGTAGGCTAGGCACCATCGCCGGGCCATGCTTCGGGCATGATGGCCCGGTGCGGGCCATCCATTGCACCCCATGGGGGGCGGGCGCGTGTCGATGCGCCCGCACAAGGGAAGGAAAGTCTCAATAATGACATATACAGTGGGCCATTATCTGGGCGAACGTCTGGCGCAGATCGGGCTTGGCCATCACTTCGCGGTCGCGGGTGACTACAACCTCGTCCTGCTGGACCAGCTTCTGGAAATCGAGGGGCTGGAACAGGTCTATTGCTGTAACGAACTCAACTGCGGCTTCAGCGCCGAAGGCTATGCCCGTGCGCGCGGGGCCGGGGCGGCGGTCGTCACTTTCAGCGTGGGCGCGCTTTCGGCGCTGAACGCCATTGGCGGGGCCTATGCCGAGAACCTGCCGGTCATCCTGATTTCGGGCGCGCCCAATTCCAACGACCATGGCAGCGGGCATATCCTGCACCATACCATCGGCACGCCGGACTATTCCTACCAGCTTGAAATCGCGAAGCGGCTGACCTGTGCGGCGGTGTCCATCACGGCGGCGGAGGACGCGCCGGTCCTGATCGACCATGCCATCCGCACCGCCCTGCGGGAAAAGAAGCCCGCCTATATCGAGATCGCGTGCAATATCTCCGCCCAGCCCTGCCCGCGTC
>NZ_BAIO01000263.1 GCF_000613305.1 Komagataeibacter kakiaceti JCM 25156 | reverse complement strand
CCGAATCATCGGCCAGCGCGGGCAGGTTGGCCGCCCGGGCCGCCGCCAGCGCCTTGAGTGCTGCATTGCCGGTGAAGCTGTCCGCCGTTTCCTCCGGCTCGGGCAGGGACAGTTCGCCAGCCGATACGACACGGATGCCATATCCGGCCAGCAGGGCCGCGAATTCGGCAATCTTGCCCCGGTTATGGGTGGCGAGGACCAGCGTGTCCCCACGGCGCAGGCGGTTGGTGTCAGTCATGGTGTTCATGCCGCGAGCGCCTGCTTGACCGTGGTGGCCTGGATACGGAACAGCTCCGCCGTGCCCATGCGCGCCAGCCGCATCAGCGCGTTGAACTGGGCCTCGGTAAAGGGGTCTTTTTCCGCCGTGCCTGAATCTCGACAATGCCGCCATCGGCGGTCAGGACAAAATTGGCGTCGGCCCCGGCGGTGCTGTCCTCGGCGTAATCAAGGTCGAGAACCGCCCCGTTCTCCGTCAGCCCGCAGGAAATGGCGGCCACCTGCCCCCGGAGCGGGAGCGTGGCCAGCGTGCCCGCGCGCACCAGCTTTTCCAGCGCCAGACGCAGCGCGACCCATGCGCCGGTAATGGCGGCGCAGCGCGTGCCGCCATCGGCGTTCAGCACGTCGCAATCCACCGTGATCGAGATTTCGCCCATCGCCTTCAGGTCCGTCACCGCGCGCAGGGAGCGGGCGATCAGGCGCTGGATTTCCTGTGTGCGGCCGCTCTGCCTGCCTTTGGCGGCTTCGCGCCCGCCACGGCTATGGGTCGCGCGGGGCAGCATGCCGTATTCCGCCGTGACCCAGCCCTGCCCCTTGCCGCGCAGGAACGGGGGCACGCGCGTTTCGATACTGGCGGCGCACAGGACTTCGGTCCCCCCCATGCGGATCAGGGCGGACCCTTCCGCATGGCGGGCGAATCCGGTCTGGATGGAGACGGGACGCAGGGCGTCGATGGCACGACCCGATGGGCGCATGGGGTGAACTCCGCATTGTGAAGGGGCGGCATAACCCGCAACCCGTTCCTATTTCCAGTCCCGCGTGGGCAGGGCAGGGCATGATCTGCTATAATGGCCTTCCCACGGGCGCGCCGTGGGGCAGAAGACTGTGTTACAGGAGGCATGGCGATGGAAACCCGATCCCCGGCATCACGGCCCGCCCTGTTATCGGGACTGGACGCCCGTTCCGCCGCGATCCTGCACGAGATCGTGGAGCAGTATGTCGAAACCGGCGAGCCCATGGGCTCGCGCACGTTGTCGCAACGCCTGCCGCTGTCGCTTTCACCCGCGACGATTCGCAATGTCATGGCGGACCTGACCGATGCGGGGCTGCTGTTCTCGCCCCATGCCTCCGCCGGTCGCCTGCCGACGGAAAAGGGGGTCCGGCTGTTTGTCGATGGCCTGCTCCAGTTCGGGAACCTGAGCGAGGAGGAACGCGAGAGCATCTCGGGCACGCTGGATGTGAAGGGCCGTTCGCTGGAGGACATGCTGGCGCAGGCGTCCTCCATGCTATCGGGCCTGTCTTCGGCCGCCGGGCTGGTCATGGCCCCCAAGAGCGACAGTTCCACCATCAAGCATATCGAATTCGTGGCGCTGGGTCCGGGCCGCGCGCTAGTGGTGCTGGTCAGCGCGGACGGGCAGGTGGAAAACCGCGTGATCGAGACACCCGTGGGCCTGCCGCCTTCCGCGCTGGTGGAGGCGGGCAATTACCTCAACGCCCATCTGTCCGGGCAGACCCTTGACCGCCTGCGCGAGACGGTCAGCAACGACATGACCGCCAACCGCAATGAACTCGATCACCTGACGGCGGAAGTCGTGGCCAGCGGCCTCGCCACATGGAGCGGGGCGGATGAGCGCGGCGGCACGCTGTTCATTCGCGGGCAGGGCCGCCTGCTGGCCGATGTGACCGAGATCGAGCGCCTGACCACCATCCAGATGCTGTTCGAGCGGCTGGAAACGCAGGAAACCATGCTGCGCCTGCTCGATCTGGCCCGGGAGTCCGAGGGGGTGCGCATTTTCATCGGCGCGGAAAGCGGGCTGTTCGGCATGGCGGGCATGTCGGTCGTGGTCGCGCCCGCGCGCACGGACAGCAACCGCATCGTGGGCGCGATTGGCGTGATCGGCCCCACCCGCATCAACTATGCCCGCATCATTCCGGTTGTGGATTATACCGCGCGGGTGATCGGCCGCATGCTGGGCTGAGATGCGCCGGGAACATGCAACCGTGCTCCGTCGCATGTCATTATATGGCCGTATGAAGGGCGGCCGGGATGGCGTCCGCATGGCAGCGGCATGCCCGGCCGGGTAACCGGCCTGCCTGAATCTGGAAGGAAAGAGACATGCCCACACCCGATGCAAGGCGGTCCGGATCGTTCATGATCGGCGGTGACCTGGAGGTCACGCGGCTGGGGTTCGGGGCCATGCGGATTACCGGACCCGGCATATGGGGGGAGCCCGCCGACCGTGCCGCGGCACTGGCCACCCTGCGCCGCCTGCCCGAGCTGGGGATCAATTTTGTCGATACGGCGGATGCCTATGGTCCCTTTGTCAGTGAGGACCTGATCCGTGAGGCGCTGTATCCCTATCCCGACACCATCGTCGCCACCAAGGGCGGCCATACGCGGCATGGCCCCAATATCTGGAAGCCGGTGGGCAATCCCGACTATCTGCGCCAGTGCGTGCTGATGAGCATGCGCAGGCTGGGTGTCGAACGCATCGACCTGTGGCAACTGCACCGCGTGGGGGCCGACTGCACGCCCGAGCAGCAGTTCGAGGCGATCGCGACCATGCGCGCGCAGGGGCTGATCCGCCATGTCGGCCTGTCGGAAGTAACCGTGGAGATGATCGAGCGCGCGCGGCTCTATTTCCCCGTCGCCACGGTCCAGAACCGCTTCAACCTCGTCAACCGTTATTCGGAAGATGTGCTGGATTACTGCACGCGGGAGAACATCGGCTTCATTCCGTGGGCGCCGCTTGCCGCCGGTGGCCTGACCAAAGGGGATACGCTGCTGACCCGTCTGGCCAGTGAAAAGGGCGTCCAGCCCGGCCAGATCGCCCTTGCGTGGCTGCTGCGCCGCGCGCCGGTCATGCTGCCCATTCCCGGCACGGGCAATCCGGACCATGTGGCCGACAACGCCGCCGCCGCCCAGATCGTGCTGAGTGATGAGGAATTTCGCCAGCTTGATAACGATGGCCGCGCCGAATGGGCCAGACAGAACAACGTCTCAAGGTAAACAATTGAT
>NZ_BAIO01000264.1 GCF_000613305.1 Komagataeibacter kakiaceti JCM 25156 | reverse complement strand
CAGCGTGCCATCCAGCGCCATGCCGCGCAGCATTTCGCGTAAGGCGCGCCGGTGTTCCGGGCCAAGGCCGAATTCCCGGCTGATCTCGCGCTTGCCGATCCGGCCCTGTGCGTTTTCGATAAACGCGCGGAGCTGTTCACGCTCGGGCAGGCCACCCGTCCGGGCCGGGGAAGTGCCCGTGGGCAGGCGGTCCGGCATCTCGGGAGCTGCTGGACGCTGCCGTTTCATGCTCAGTCAGTCCCGCTTTCGGTGCTGGTCTTCCTGCGCGTGGTGGTCTTGCGGGCAGCGGTCTTGCGCGCGGCGGGTTTCTTCTTGGGTGCCGCGCCCTCTTCGGCCGTTTCGGCTGTTTCCGCCGTCTTCGCCCTGGTCTTGCGTGCGGCGGGCTTGCGGGCCGGGGCTTTCTTGCCCTTGGGCTTCAGCGGCTTGCCCTTTTCGGTCAGCAGCGTCAGGGCCTCTTCCATGGTCACATCATCCATGTCCTGCCCGCGCGGCACGGTGGCCACGATGGATCCGTGCTGGACATAGGGGCCGAAGCGTCCCTTGCGCACCAGCACCGGCTCGCCATCCTTGGGGTGCGGGCCAATGGTGCGGATGGAGGCCAGCTTCTTGGCCAGCGCATCGACCGCGCGGTTCAGGCCCACGGTCAGGACATCATCGTCCTTGTCCAGCGACCCATAGACCGCGCCCATTTTCACATATGGCCCGAACCGGCCCAGACCCGCCTCGATCGGCTCGCCCAGTTCGGGATGGATGCCCACGATGCGCGGCAGCGACAGCAGCCCCACCGCCTGTTCCAGCGTGATCGAATCGCCATCCAGCCCACGGGGAATGGTGGCGCGCTTCGGCTTGGCCTTCTTGTCCTCGGGGTCGGGTTCGCCCTGCTGCACGTACAGCCCCCACGGGCCACGGCGCACGGTAATCTCATCCCCCGAGGGACCGGTGCCCAGCACGCGCAGCCCGTCCTTGAGGGAGGCGGCTTCATCGCCCTCGTTCGGGTCGGCCACCAGTTTGCGGGTGTACTGGCAGGTCGGATAATTGGAACAGCCGATGAATGCGCCATAGCGGCCCAGCTTCAGCCCCAGCCGGCCGGTATGGCACGCGGTGCAGACGCGCGGATCCTGCCCGTCCTCGCGCTGGGGGAAGAAATAGGGCGAGAGATCCGCGTCAAGGGCCGTGATGACATCGGATATCTTGAGATCCTTGGTCTGGTCCACGGCGTGGGAAAAGTCGCTCCAGAACGCGGCCATGACATCGCGCCAGTTGGCCCGGCCGCCGGAAATGTCATCAAGCTGTTCCTCAAGCCCGGCGGTGAACTGCGTATCGACATAGCGTTCGAAGAACGAGGTGAGAAACGCCGTGACAAGCCGTCCGCGATCTTCGGGTATGAAGCGCCGGCTCTCGAGGCGCACATAGTTGCGGTCGCGCAGCACGGTCAGGATGGAGGCGTAGGTGGAGGGACGGCCAATGCCGATTTCCTCCATCTTCTTGACCAGAGAGGCTTCCGAATACCGCGGCGGCGGCTGGGTGAAGTGCTGGTCCGCCACGACATCGCCCCGGCCGATCGCGTCGCGCTCGCTCATGGCGGGCAGCATGCGGTCCTGATCGTCATCCGCCTTTGCGGGGGAATCGTCGCGGCCTTCGCTGTACAGGCGCAGGAACCCATCGAAGGCGATGATGGAGCCGGTGGCGCGCAGCGTCGTGCGCTGCTGGCGGTCCATGATGTCCACCGCCACCTGGTCCAGCTCGGCGGACTGCATCTGGCTTGCGACCGAACGCTTCCACACCAGGTCGTACAGCTTCTTCTGCTCGGCCGAGAGGTAGGGCGCCATGTCCGCTGGCGTGCGGCGCACGTCGGTCGGGCGGATGGCTTCATGCGCTTCCTGCGCGTTCTTGGCCTTGGTGGAATAGATGCGCGCCTTTTCGGGCACGTAGTGTTCGCCAAAGCTGTGGCCGATATGGCTGCGGATGGCGCTGATCGCCTCGCCCGCCATCTGCACGCCGTCGGTTCGCATATAGGTGATCAGGCCGACCGTCTCACCGCCGATGTCGATGCTTCATAAAGCTGCTGGGCCGTGCGCATGGCCACCTGCGCGCCCATGCCGAGCTTGCGTGAGGCTTCCTGCTGCATGGTCGATGTGGTGAAGGGCGGCGGCGGGTTGCGGCGCACCTTGCGGCGTTCGACCTTGCCTACGCTGAAGTCGCCCGCTTCCACCGCCGCTTTCGCGCGCATGGCGCTGGCTTCGTCGCCAGATCGAACTGGTCGAGCTTGTGGCCGTCCAGATGCGTCAGCCGCGCGGTGAAGGCCGCGCCGGCGGGCGTGGTCATGTGGGCGATGACCGACCAGTATTCACGCGGGCGGAAAACCTCGATCTCGGCTTCGCGCTCACAGATCAGCCGCAGCGCGACCGACTGCACGCGTCCGGCACTTTTCGAACCGGGCAGCTTGCGCCACAGGACGGGCGAAAGCGTGAAGCCAACCAGATAATCCAGCGCGCGCCGGGCCAGATACGCCTCGATCAGCGGAAAATCGAGTTCACGCGGATGGGCCATCGCGGTCTTGATGGCGCTTTTGGTGATCTCGTTAAACGTGACGCGCTGTACGTCGATGCCCTTGAGGAGGTTCTTCTCCTCCAGAATGGCGCGTACATGCCACGAAATGGCTTCCCCCTCGCGGTCGGGATCAGTGGCGAGGTAGAGATGGCGCGCCCCGCGCAGCGCCTTGGCGATGGCCGCGATCTGGCGGCTGCCGCGCTCATCGGTTTCCCACACCATGGCGAAGCCCTCATCGGGCCGCACGCTTCCATCCTTGGGTGGCAGGTCACGTACATGCCCGAACGAGGCAAGAACCGTGTAGTTATCACCCAGATACTTATTGATCGTTTTCGCCTTGGCTGGCGATTCGACCACCACGACGTCAGTCATTCTGTCTCCGGATCACGATTCTCAAACCTTGCTCTGCTTCCTGCCGTCAGGCCGGGGGTGGACGCCGCACGACCATATCCCCCGGAAGGAATTCGATCATGCCCGCAATCTCCATTTCCGACAGGACACTCAGGACTGCTGCTGTGGAGAACTGGCAGCGCCGTACAAGATCGTCAACAGGCGATGGCGTGAAAGATAGAAATCCCTCCACTCTTTTACAAATGTCCGCCTCCCCCTCCGGTGGCGTGGCGGGGGGTGATACCGGGCTGGCTGGCGGGCGTGGGGCGGCCTGTCGCCCATGGGGGGCGGGG
>NZ_BAIO01000265.1 GCF_000613305.1 Komagataeibacter kakiaceti JCM 25156 | reverse complement strand
TTCATTGAGAAAGGCCGTGGCGCTGCCGATTTCGCCCCCCGCGCAGATCCCCTGCAACAGCCGCGCGCAGCACAGCACCATAATGGACAGCCGGCCAATGCGGGCATAGGGCGGGTCAAGGGCGATCAGCGCCGCGCCCATCCCCATGAGAACGCATGTGACCGACAGCGCCTTCCTGCGCCCGTGCCGGTCCGCGTAAAGCCCCAGCACGAACGCGCCCAGGGGGCGGGCCACCGTGCCCAGGCCAAAAACCAGCAGGCTCTGCGCCAGTTGGGAAAAACCATCGGCGGAACGGAAGACCGCCTCCCCGATATAGCGGGCGAACAGGGCGTAAACCGTAAAATCGTACCATTCCAGAAGGTTGCCGACGGAAGCCGCCATAATCAGGTTACGATGTCGCGCGGGGGGCGTCTGCACGGGCTTGTCCTTACCTCGGGTGGGATGTCCGCCCGCCCCGGTCGCGCCGGGGGCAGGCCGGCCGGATGGATCAGAAATTGGTGCTGATCGTGCCAAAGAACTGCCGTGGCGCGCCCATCAGGAAGTAATTGTAGCCCGCCGTAAATGTATTCCCCAGTTCATTGGTGGTTGCGACATAGGTCTTGTTGAACAGGTTGTAGACATTGAAGCTGGCGTTGATGCCCTTGAGGAACTTGTAGTCCCCGAAGTTGTAATGCATGCCGAAATTGGCCAGGAAGTAGCCGGGCACATGGGCATCGTTCGTATAGGTCAACTGGCGGCTGGAGATGTAGTTACCATCCAGGTTCGCCTTGAAGTGACGCCAGGAATAGGAAATGCTGCCCTTGTACATGAACGTGGGATAGTTCGGTATGAGCTTGCCGCGTGTCGGCTCGATCCCGCCCGTGGTCACGACATTCTGGTCATAGGTGGAATGGGCGTAGGAAAAGGAGTTGTAGATCGACAGGCCATCTGTCGGGCGCACGGTAAAGCTGGCTTCCGCCCCGTTGGTGGTGACACCGCCGACATTGCTGATCGCGGTCTGCGGGTTGATCCCGTGGTTGGATGTGATCAGTTGCAGGCGGTTGGAGAAATTGACCCGATAGAGCGAGACCAACCCGCTGAGCATGGGCGTGGTGTAGCGGTAACCCAGTTCGTAAACCCAGTCCTTTTCCGGGCGCAACCGGTTCTTGGTGGACTGGAACGCGCTCTGGGTTTCCGTCCATGGAGTGGCGGAGACGTTGGTGGTGAAGCCATCCTCGGGATAGGTGCGCATGTTCTTCGATACATCGAAGAACAGCTCATGATGCGGCTGGAAGCGCCATGCGGCGGAAACCTGCGGCAGGAAGGCGTCCGCCGCCGTCAGGTTGCCCTGCGCGATCAGCCCCCCGTTCGCCGCGACGTTCTGGTCGGCACGGTATTGCCCGCCGAGACAATCATGGATTTGAAGCCCGCGTTGATCTTCAGGTTCTTCATGACCTGAAACGTGTCCTGCAGGTGGAATGTAAAGGTATTGCTATGGAAGATTTCCTGCCATGGCGTGGCGAACACGTTGGAGGGGTAGCCATCCGTCGGGTTGCCCAGCGTTCCCTGCCCCAGAAGCGGCGCTTCGGCAAAGGAGCGTCCCTCGGTAAAGCGGCCATATTCATACCAGACACCGGCATTGATCTTGTGCCGGGCGATGCCATAGGTCACGGCCGAGAGGAAACCACCACGCTGGATGCCCGGATCCTGCACACGCTGCGACAGCGGCGCGCCGTTGGGCGATGGCATGTAGGGCGTGGTCCATGTGCTGTAGCCACTGTCCCCATGGCCATAAACCGTCGTTTTCCAGTTCAGGTGCGATGACAGGTTTTCATCAAGCGTAATCCCGCCAAAGTAATCCACGCGGTTGGCCGTGCCCGCGTAATAGGCGGCGTCATACGGATCGTTGGATTTCTGGTACTGCGTGGGATAGATGCCCTGCGCCGCCTGATAGGCCGCCGTATAGTTCGGGTAATAGTTGGAAAGTTTCGGGCCGATCGTGCTCAGGTAATTCTGGGTCATGTCCTGGTAATCGAACTGCTGGGTCGAACTCCAGTCGAAAAACGCCTTGATGGATGAACCATTGGCCAGCGGCTGCACGATCTTGGCGTTGACCTGATCGGAATAGTCGTAGCCCCCACCCTTCCACAGGTTCATGTCCGTGCGGGCGTAGGATGCGTAAAAGCGTGTGCCGCTGCTGTTCAGATCCCCGCTGTTGATGCGGGCGAAAGTGCGGAATGTCTGGTTGCTGCCGAATGTCTGTTCCACCGTGCCGCCACGGGTATGGGAGGGATCGAGGGAATGGAACTGGATGGCGCCGCCCAGATTGCTGTTGGACGCCACGTCCACCGCGCCTGCGCCCTGCGATACATCGGCGCCGCCCACGTTGTCGGTCGTAATCGCGCGCGTGATGCTCAGGCCGTTATAGTTGTTGAACTGCTGGTCGCCCAACGGAATGTCATCCAGCGTAAAACCGATCTGGTTCTGTGAAAAGCCACGCATGTACAGCGAGCTTGAATACTCATACGCCCCGAACGGATCGGCCGACTGGTACACGATGCCCGGCAACTGGTTCAGCACCTTCATGGGGGAAGTGCCGGGTACGCTCTGTTCCATCATGGTCCGGGTGACACTTGTCATCTGCCGGGTTGACCCATGGCCGAAAACCGAAATCGTCTCGCTGGCCTGATGCCTGAGAACACGCTGCGCCCGCGTGGCCTGCGTCTTTGTTGTGTCAGGGGAATGGGTGGCATGTTCTGGCGGCGATGCATCGGCCGCCCATGCGTGATAGGGTGCAAAGGCTGCTACGGTGGCCATTAGTGTCGAACGTGCCAGATTTTTCCGGAAGTCCATGGTTTATATCCTTTGCCTGCACCCGGACGGGTGGATATGGGCGTGAATGTTCCGAAGGGCGCCTGAACTATTCGTTCAGGCCGTACCGATAAATTCCGGCGCACAGAAAGCCGATGGCGCCAGCAACAAGCAGGGACGGGACAAACGATCCGAAGTGATCGGCGATCATCCCGGTCAGGGCGGGCGCGAGCGCGCCCCCAAGGGAGCCCCCTGTATTCTGAATGGATTCCATGGTCGCCACGCGGTCTTCGGTCACGATGACCGCCCCGAGCGCCCAGCCGCAGGTCATGGCGATCCCGCCGGAAAAAAGCGCCAGGCAGATCAGCGCGACAGACAGCGCCAGGGATGGAATGACCCGCCGCCGTTACGGTCGCGACCGAGGCGCAGACCAGCCCCA
>NZ_BAIO01000266.1 GCF_000613305.1 Komagataeibacter kakiaceti JCM 25156 | reverse complement strand
CGCGCGCTGGTTGACCTGCAACGCCGCTTTGCGGGGTGCATGGCGCGGTGCTGGACGGGCGCGACATCGGCACGGTCATCTTTCCCGACGCCACGGTCAAGCTGTTCATCACCGCATCCCCCCGCACCCGGGCCGAACGGCGGTGGGAACAGCTCGCCACCAACCCCGACGCCCCGGACCGCGAGGCGCAGATCATTCGCGTGGAGCAGGAGATCGTCGCGCGTGACGCGGCGGATTCCAGCCGCAGTGTCGCGCCTTTGTGCGTGGCGCGCGACGCCATCCGGATCGAGACGGACAGCCTCACCGCCGATGAAGTGCTGGCCGAAGCCCTGCGGATCGTGGCCGACATGACGCGCTAGCGGGCTTTTGTGCGGGAACTATCCGCTCCGGGCATGGTTTTTATTGACACACGCCATCCATAGGGTGTCTGTGCACAGCGTATATGCCCGGCATCCGCGCGTTGCGGGGCATGACATCAATAACCGGCCCGTCTGGCGAGCCACGACCGTGTCGTGGCGTTTACGCGGGGCAAGCCGTTCCCATGCCCCCGCGCGGGGCAGGCGGGGGCGCAGGATTGTCCATATCCCGCCATCGGGTGGGATGTGGTTACAGGATTTACGAGTAGCCCATGGCTTCAGCCACAACACAGCCCGTCGCCGATTACAAGGGTGGCGAGGACTTTGCCTCCCTTCTTGAGGAAACTCTCGGTCGGGATTCCGCATTTGACGGTTCCGTTGTCACCGGTCGCGTCGTCCGCCTGACGGATGAATACGCGATCGTCGATGTCGGCCTGAAAAGCGAAGGGCGCGTCGCCCTGAAGGAATTCGGCCCGCCGGGTGTCGCCCCCGACGTCAAGCCGGGTGACGTGATCGAACTGTTCGTCGAGCGGTACGAAGATCGTGACGGCTCCATCGTCCTGTCACGTGAGAAGGCCCGCCGCGAGGAAGCCTGGTCGAACCTTGAAAAGGCGTTCGAAGGCAACCAGCGCGTCAACGGCACCATCTATGGCCGCGTCAAGGGTGGTTTCACTGTTGATCTGGGCGGCGCGATGGCCTTCCTGCCGGGCAGCCAGGTCGATATCCGCCCCGTGCGCGACGTGACCCCGCTGATGGGCGTGCCGCAGCCGTTCCAGATCCTGAAGATGGACCGCGCGCGTGGCAACATCGTCGTTTCGCGTCGCGCCGTGCTGGAAGAGACCCGTGCGGAACAGCGCAGCGAGCTGATCCAGGGCCTGAAGGAAGGCATGATCCTCGACGGCGTGGTCAAGAACATCACCGATTACGGTGCGTTCGTGGACCTGGGCGGCGTCGATGGCCTGCTGCATGTGACCGACATTGCATGGAAGCGCATCAACCACCCCTCCGAAGCGCTTCAGATCGGCCAGCCGGTCCGCGTGCAGGTCATCCGCTTCAACCCCGATACGCAGCGTATCTCGCTGGGCATGAAGCAGCTTGAGGCCGACCCGTGGGAGAACGTGGCGATCAAGTATCCGCCGGGTGCCCGCTATTCCGGTCGCGTCACGAACATCACCGATTACGGCGCGTTCGTGGAGCTGGAGCCGGGTGTCGAAGGTCTGGTGCACGTTTCCGAAATGTCCTGGACGAAGAAGAACGTCCATCCGGGCAAGATCGTCGCCACTTCGCAGGAAGTCGATGTGATGGTTCTGGATGTGGACAGCGCGAAGCGCCGCATCTCGCTGGGCCTGAAGCAGGTGCAGCGCAACCCGTGGGAGCAGTTCGCCGAGGAACACAAGGTTGGTTCCGTGGTGGAAGGCGAGATCCGCAACATCACCGAGTTCGGCCTGTTCATCGGCCTTTCCGCGGATATCGACGGCATGGTTCACATGTCCGACCTGTCCTGGGACGAGCCGGGCGAAGTCGCCATGAGCCACTACGAGAAGGGCCAGGTCGTGAAGGCCAAGGTTCTGGATGTGGACGTGGAGAAGGAGCGCATCTCGCTCGGTATCAAGCAGCTTCAGGAAGATCCGGCCGCTGATACCCTGAGCAAGGTGCAGAAGGGCGCGGTCGTGACCTGCATCGTCACCGCTGTTCAGTCGAACGGCATCGAGGTGAAGGTTGACGACGTGCTGACCGGCTTCATCCGCCGTGCGGAACTGGCCCGTGACAAGGCCGACCAGCGTCCGGAGCGTTTCGCCGTTGGTGAGCGCGTCGATGCGAAGATCGTCTCGGTTGATCGCGCCGCGCGCAAGCTGGCCCTGACCATCCGTGGCCGTGAGGTCGAGGAAGACAAGCAGGCGATCTCCGACTACGGTTCGTCCGATAGCGGTGCGTCGCTGGGTGACATTCTGGGTGCCGCGATCCGTCGCCGCAACGCCGAGAACTGATCCAGCCGGAACTTCCAGCCTGCGCAGGCGGGCTGGAATACCGTGCGGGGAAAGGGGTAGTGCAGGAATGCACTGCCCCTTTTTTCATGGTGCGACGGGCTGGAATAAGGGTGCCTTCCTTTCAGAAGGCGGCGTTTCCTGAAGCTTCTTCATATTTCGCGGGGTGTTGCGGGGGGCGTTTTCCCTGAACCGCCGGTTCTCCCTCACTTCCTGCATGCAACAGGAAAGCGCGGAAGAACCGGGACCGGATTTATGGCGCTGCTGGCGGTCCCTTGACGATCTGCGCCAGATCGGCGGGCCGTATCCATTTGCGCATTGCATCACGTATCGTGACGGCGTCCATGGTGTAATAGGCCTGTGCCGCGATGTCGTTCTGGTCCAGCGACAGACCCAGATCACTGAAATGCAGGTAGGCGGCGGCGATGGTGTCCAGACTGGCGGACTGAAGGGCGAGGCTGCGCAGCATCCCCGCGCGCGCCATGGCCAGTTCATCCGCGCTGACCGGCTGGGTCTGCATGGCCATGATGTCATGCACGGCCGCCGTGCGCGCGGCGGCGACCTTGTCGGGGTCCGCGCCGAAGGAGATGCTGTAGGCGCTGCGGTTGCGCTTCCATGTCAGGTGGCTGCGCACGGTATAGACATAGCCGGTGCGTACCCGCAGGTCGCGATACAGCCGGGATGAAAAACCGGACCCCAGAATTTCATTGCCCATGTTGAGTGCGAAATGGTCGGGGTTGGCGACGGTCAGGGCAAGACTTTCGGGCAGGGACACGCTGGCCTGCATGCTGGACGGGTCCGGCACCCGCGTCATCTGCGTGCGGCTGTCGGGGCGCGGCGGCAGGTCGACCACCGGGGTCGGGCCGGTTGCGCGCCACGCGCCGAAGGC
>NZ_BAIO01000267.1 GCF_000613305.1 Komagataeibacter kakiaceti JCM 25156 | reverse complement strand
GGTTCGAGGCCCCGGCGCACGTCGATCGTCACGCGCGTATCGGTATAGGGGCCGGAGGTGTCGTACACGCGCACCGGCGGTTCGTTGGCGCTGGGTTCCAGCGCGATTTCACGAAATGGCACGCGGATATGGGCGTGGCCTTCGGGTGATGACCAGATCTTGACGGACCCCAGTATGGAGCCGGTCGTGACATGGTCGGGAGAGGAAGGCGCAGTGACGGCGGTCATGGCAGTGCTCCTTGTTTTCTCTCCGACAGGGGGTGGGAGAAAACCGGGCCGCGCGACCTTGCGCGCGTGATCTGACCCATGGGGGGCAGCGACATGCCGATTGTCCGCACCAGTCCCTCCGCCGGTATGAGCCGGATCAGGTTCCCCGGAGCGCACCATGCGCCCGGAAGGGTCTCCGCATGCGTAAAATGGTTACGCCAGCGGTATCTCAGCCCTTTTTCAGGACTCCCCTTGGTCGTTTCAGAATCATGAATTCCGCTGTTTTTGTCAATGATGTTGCGGACGCACGGGCATGGGGGCGTGAAAAAGAATTCGTGTGCTGATTTGCCAGTGGCCGCGTTGTGATAGACTACGGATCGACAACATCTTTTTTGGGGAAGCACGACAGTATGACAGGCAGCGCGATTTCAGACCGGATTGCACAGGGTAGCGGGCGCACCCCGGCGGATACGGTCATCCGTAACGTCCGCCTGTTCGATCTGGTGACCGGAACGCTCCTGCCAACCGATATCGCCATATGCGGGGATACGATCGTCGGCACGCTGGACAGCTATGAGGGCGTGAACGTGATCGAGGGTCATGGCCGCATCGCCGTGCCGGGGTTTATCGATACGCACCTGCATGTCGAATCCTCGCTCATCACCCCGTTCGAATTCGATCGCTGCGTGCTGCCCCATGGCGTGACCACCGCCATCTGCGACCCGCATGAAATGGCGAACGTGCTGGGGCGTCCCGCCCTTGATTACTTTACCGAGGCGGCGCTGCGCACGGTCATGGATCTGCGCGTCAACCTGGCGAGCTGCGTGCCGTCCACCGCGCTGGAAACATCGGGCGCCACGCTGGGGGCGGCGGACCTGCTGCCCTATCGTGACCACCCCAAGGTCATTGGCCTGGCCGAGTTCATGAACATTCCCGGCGTGCTGAACTGTGATCCGGTCTGCATGGAAAAGCTGGAAGCCTTCGCCGGGGGGCATATCGACGGCCATGCCCCGCTGCTGCGCGGGCGCAAACTCAATGGCTACCTGTCCGCCGGGATCACGACCGACCACGAGGCGACGGCGGCGGACGAGGCGCTGGAGAAAGTGCGCAAGGGCATGATGGTCCTGATCCGCGAGGGATCGGTGTGCAAGGATCTGCGCGCGCTGGCGCCGCTGCTCACGCCGGTCACGTCTCCGTTCTTCGCGTTCTGCACCGATGACCGCAACCCGCTGGAAATCGCGCATGAAGGCCATCTGGATTATCTGATCCGCCTCGCCATTTCGCTGGGGGTGGAGCCGCTGGCCGCCTATCGCAGCGCGACACTCAGCGCCGCGAACGCCTTTGGCCTGCGTGATCGGGGCCTGATCGCGCCGGGACGGCGGGCGGACATTGTCCTGCTTGATGACCTGCGTGAATGCCGCGTGTCGGACGTGATCAGCGCCGGGCGGCTGGTGAATGACGCGCTGTTCGCCGCGCGTGAGATCATTCCCGCCGTCGGCATCGACAGCATCAACCTGCCCGCGCCGGTAACGCCGCGGGACATGGCCATGGCGGGCAGCGGCGCGCAGCGTCCGGTCATCGGCCTTGTGCCCGGCCAGATCATCACCCCCTTCCTGCATGCCGACCTGCCGGTGCGCGACGGTATGGTGCAGCCGGACCCGGCGCAGGACATCGCGCGCATCTGCGTGGTGGCGCGTCATGGCCATAACGACAATATCGGCCGTGGCTTCGTGAAGGGGTTCGGCCTGTCCGGTGGCGCGCTTGCCTCCTCTGTCGGGCATGACAGCCATAATATATGTGTGGTTGGCATGAATGACGCGGATATGGCCACCGCCGTCAACCATCTGGAAAAGACCGGCGGCGGCTTTGTGGTGGTGCGTGACGGTCAGGTTGTGGCCGACATGCCGCTGCCGGTGGCGGGCCTTATGAGCGATGCTCCGTTCGAGACCGTGCGCGACCAGCTTGAAGTGCTGCGCGCCGCCGCGCGGTCTCTGGGCTGCACACTGGATGAACCGTTCCTCCAGCTTGCCTTCCTGCCGTTGCCGGTGATCCCGCACCTCAAGATCACGGATTTCGGCATGGTGGATGTCAACCGGATGGAACTGGTCTGACACCGGGGGCCATGCAGGTGACGACCCGGGCCGCAGCACCCGCGCGTGAGGCCACGGCCACGCTGCGCGCCTATCGCGCGGACTGGATGCACTTCACGCGCTGGTGCGCGGATCAGGCGGTTTCCCCTATTCCCGCGCGGCCGGACGTGGTGGCCAGCTACCTGCGGAGCCTGACGGAATTCGCCCCCGCCACCATTCGCCGCCGCCTTGCCGCCATTGGCAAGATGCACCGGTTTAACGACGTGGCATGGGATGTGCGCGATACGCGCATCCGTAACGCTCTGGCCGCAATGGTGGAACAGGGGCGTCCGCCCGCCCTTCCGCCCGGGATCGTAACGCCAGACATGCTGCGCGCCATGGTCGCGCGGTGCGGGGAGGGGGCGCGTGGCCTGCGTGACCGCTGCCTGCTGCTGTTCGGGTTCGCCGGGGCGCTGCGCCGGTCGGAACTGGTGGGGCTGCAGGTGGAGGATGTGCGTATCGAACCGGCGGCGGTCGTGCTGGACATACGTGATGAGGAAGGCGCCCGGCCCGTCACCCTGCCGCTGCCACAGGACCGGGCGTTATGTCCCGCCGCCGCCTTCACCGCCTGGCAGCAGGTGGCGCATCGTCTGACGGGGCCGCTGTTTCGCGGCATTTCCCGGGGGGACCGCGTGGGCGGCCGCGCGCTCACGCCCTATGCCGTGACCCGTATCCTGCAACGCCGCGCCCTTATGGCCGAGGTGCCGCCCGACATTGCGGCGCGGCTCAGCGCCCATGCCCTGCGGTCGGGTTATATAATGGATGCGTTACGACAGGGGATGGAGATGGACGCGCTGTGCCGCCATACGCGCTACCGCGATCCGCGCGCCCTGCGTCCGTATGAACGTCAGCTTGCCGATGAGTGAGAACCTCCGCCTTCCCTGGGCCGATCTG
>NZ_BAIO01000268.1 GCF_000613305.1 Komagataeibacter kakiaceti JCM 25156 | reverse complement strand
AAATTCGGCCGTCGCGTGCGTCAGGAGCCGGGGCGGGGCGGGGTGCCGGGCGCCCTGTTTGGCGAAATGTTCGAGGTAGAGAGCTACCTGCGCCATCAGGGATCTTCCTTCGTGCGGCGCTTTGACGCCAATTCCTATCTGACCATCACGCGCGCCATGGATTATTTCGATCTGGGCGCGGAGCATGATGGCGACATGTCGCGCCCCTTTGCCGGAACACGCACGCGGTTCTGCATCATCTCGTTTTCGTCCGACTGGCTGTTTCCCACGTCGCAGGCGCGGCTGGTGGCGCGCGCGCTCAACCGGGTGGCGGCGAACGTGTCCTTTGTCGAGATTGACAGTGACAAGGGCCATGACGCCTTCCTGCTTGACGAGCCGGACTTTGACCGCACCATCCATGGCTTCCTGGCGGGAGCCGCCGAACATGCCGGGATTGCCTGACCATGCGCCTTGACCAGCGGCTGATCGCCGGAATGATCCGGCCCCGTACACGCGTGCTGGACGTGGGCTGTGGCGATGGCGCGCTGTTGGACTACCTGTTCCGCAACAGCGGGTGCGACGCCCGTGGCATCGAGATCGACATGAAGGAGGTGACGCGCGCGGTCGCCCATGGCCTGCCGGTCATGCATGGTGACGCGGACCATGACCTCGCGCATTACCCCGATAACGCATTTGACTACGTGGTGCTGCAACGCACGCTTCAGGCCGTGGAGCGCCCGCGTGAGGTGCTGCGCCAGATGTTGCGCATCGGGCGTTACGCCATCGTGTCCTTTCCCAATTTCGGCCACTGGCGGCTGCGCGTGCAGATGCTCCTGCGCGGGCGCATGCCCATGACCACGGTGTGGAATACGCCATGGTACGACACGCCCAACATCCACCCCTGCACGATCCTCGACTTTTTGACGCTGTGCCGGGATGAGGGTTATGTTGTCCAGCAATGGATGGCTGTGGATGAAGACGGCGAACGCGCACCGTGCGGCGCTCGATCCGGCTGGCCAACCTGTTTGGTGAACAGGCGCTGTTTCTGTTACGGCGCAAGAACACCCGACGGACATAAAAAACGCCACGGCGGGGAGATGCGATAATGGATACACTTGAGGCGATCCGGAACCGGCGCGCCATACGCGCCTATGACGCCAGCCACCGGATCAGCGATGCCGAACTGCACGCCATGCTCTCGGCCGCGCGGCTGGCGCCGTCCGCGTTCAATATCCAGCATTGCCGTTTCGTGGTGGTCCGGGATCCGGAACTGCGGCGTGAACTGCGCAAGGTAGCGTGGGATCAGGCCCATGTGACCGATGCCTCCGCGCTGGTCGTGATCT
Organism: Komagataeibacter kakiaceti JCM 25156; assembly: GCF_000613305.1. Next base: position 1,904 of record NZ_BAIO01000268.1, on the reverse strand, counting down.
GCGCCGACCGCGATGCGTGGAAGGACAATCCTGCGCGCTATTTCGACGGTGCCCCCGAGGATGTGAAGCAGCGCATGGCCGGGATGATAAAAAGCTATTACGAAGGCCGCGAATGGGTCCAGCAGGACGAGACCATGCGGAGCTGCGGCCTGGCGGCCCAGACCCTGATGCTGGCGGCGACGGACATGGGCTACCAGTCCTGCCCGATGGACGGTTTTGACTACGAGGCCGTGGGCAGGCTGATCAACCTGCCCGCAAACCACGTGGTGGCGATGTTTGTCGTCATCGGCAAGGGAACGGAGGCGGCCCTGCCGCGCGTGGGCAAGCTGGCCGAGAGCGAAGTGATCCTGACCGACCGCTTTCCCGCCGCCTGAACAGGGCGAAAATACGGAATATGGCGTGGTGTGCGTGAAAAAGCTTGCGGTTATCCACGCAACGCAGTACAGCATCGCGCTTGGGAACGGACCGCGCCTGTTCCTTTTGCTGGTTTGATTGCACGTGTTCTTGACGCGGGGAACACGCAGAAACGCAGACTGGACCGGCCTTTATTTCTCACATGATATCCTTGCGACGGCAGACAGCGCGCCCCCGGCCAATACGGGTCCGGGGCCGGGTATGTCTGTTGGTTCGCTATCCGGGCATGCTGCCTGCTGCACGGCCTGCGGCCCCGTTTTTTCGCGCCAGGAGGCGCCATTCATGACAACGTTTGCCGATCTTCATCTTGCGGAGCCGCTGCTGCGCGCTCTGGACGAGGAAGGCTACGCCACCCCGACCCCCATTCAGGCCGGGGCCATCCCTTACCTGCTGGAAGGGCGTGATCTGCTTGGTCTGGCACAGACCGGCACGGGCAAGACCGCGGCTTTCGCGCTGCCCATCCTTGACCGCCTGCTGCGTGAGAAGGGACGCGCCAACCCGAAGGGCGCGCGCGCCCTGGTTCTGGCGCCCACGCGCGAACTGGCTTCCCAGATCGGGGAAAGCTTCGCATCCTACGCCCGCCACATGCGCTTTACCTACGCTGTCGTATTCGGCGGCGTGGGGCAGGGGCGCCAGATCGAGGCCCTGCGCCGTGGCGTGGACGTGCTCGTGGCCGCCCCTGGCCGCCTGCTTGACCTGATGGGTCAGGGCCATGTCGATCTGTCCGGCCTTGAAGTGCTGGTGCTTGATGAAGCGGACCGCATGCTGGACATGGGTTTCGTGCGCGACATCCGCAAAATTGTCGCGGCCCTGCCGACCGACCGGCAGACCCTGCTGTTCTCGGCCACCATGCCCAAGACCATTTCCGATCTGGCGCATGGCCTGCTGCGTAATCCGGCCACGGTGCAGGTGACCCCGCCGTCCAGCACGGTGGACCGTATCCGTCAGGCCGTGATGTTTGTCGATACGGGCAACAAGCGCGAGGCGCTGAAGCTGCTGGTCGATTCACCCAAGGTCGAGCGCGCCGTGGTGTTCACGCTGATGAAGCATGAGGCCAACAAGGTCGCGGCCTTCCTGAGCGAACATGGCATTACGGCCGAGGCCATTCACGGCAACAAGTCGCAGGGCGCGCGTGAGCGGGCCATGTCCGGCTTCCGTTCGGGTAATGTGAAGGTGCTGGTGGCGACCGATATCGCGGCCCGTGGCATCGACGTTGATGACGTGACCCATGTGTTCAACTACGACCTGCCCAACGTGCCGGAAAGCTATGTGCACCGCATTGGCCGTACGGCGCGCGCGGGGCGCGAGGGCTGGGCCGTCTCGCTGTGTGATGCGGAACAGCGGGCCTGGCTGCGCGATATTGAAAAGAATATCGGCAAGAACATTCCCGTCGTATCCGAGCATCCCTACCATTCGGAAGCGGCCGAGAATTCGACCATGCGGCCCCCGGTTCTGGGCGGTGGCCGCGGCCGTGGCGGCGGGGGCGGTGG
>NZ_BAIO01000269.1 GCF_000613305.1 Komagataeibacter kakiaceti JCM 25156 | reverse complement strand
CGCCGCCGTGACCGGAACCTGACTGATGTGCGGGAGCTGATCTGAGATGGATAAATTCACCGTTCTTACCGGCATCGCGGCCCCCCTGCCGGAAGAGAATATCGATACCGACAAGATCATTCCGGCGCGGTTCCTGAAAACCACCAAGCGCTCCGGTCTGGGCGTCAATGCCTTCGACAGCATGCGCTATCGGCCCGATGGTTCGGAAAACCCGGATTTCGTGCTGAATCAGGAGCCGTACCGCAAGGCGGAAATCCTGATCACGTTCGATAACCTTGCTGCGGCTCATCGCGCGAACATGCGCCGTGGGCGCTGCTGGATTTCGGGATCCGCTGCGTGATCGCGCCATCCTTTGCCGATATTTTCCATAACAACTGTTTCAAGAACGGTATCCTGCCCATCGTGCTGCCGCGCGCGGTGTGTGTGCAGTTGATGGCCGACGCCCGTATGGGCGGCAACGCACGTCTTACGATCGACCTGCCCCGGCAGGTGGTGATCCGGCCCGATGGCAGCGAAGTGCCCTTCGAGGTCGATCCCCTGCGCAAGAAACTGCTGCTGGAAGGGCTGGATGACATCGGCCAGACCCTGCAGCATGAAAAGGCGATCGAGACCTTTGAGACGGTACGCGCGCAGGCGCAGCCGTGGATTCCCCGTATCGTTCTGGATTAGGGAACCGGGTGGCGATCGCCGCCCGCAGTACGGGACAGATCATTCAGCAACCAGATTATCCGGATGGGAAACCTCATGTCCGCACCCAAGAAGCTCCTTGTCCTGCCAGGCGATGGCATCGGGCCTGAAATCATGCGCGAGGCCCGGCGCATCATCGACTGGATGGCGCAGGCGCGCGGTATCCGCTTTGATGTGAGCGAGGATCTTGTGGGCGGCGCGTCGCTGGCGGTGCATGGCCAGCCCATCACGCAGGAAGTGATCGACGCGGCGCGGGCGGCGGATGCCGTGCTGTTCGGCTCGGTCGGTGATCCGGCATGGGCCTCCGCCGGGTTCGACCGCAGGCCGGAGATCGCGATTCTCAAGCTGCGGCAGGAACTTGGCCTGTTCGCCAACCTGCGCCCGGCCAAGGTGTTCAATTCGCTGGTGGACGCCAGCACGCTCAAGCCCGATGTGGTGCGTGGGCTCGACATCATGATCGTGCGTGAGACGGTGGGCGGCATCTATTTCGGCGCGCCGCGCGGTATCGAGACCCTGCCCGATGGCTCGCGCCGCGGCATCAATACCGAAGTCTATACCACGGCGGAAATCGAGCGTGTCGCCCGCGTCGCCTTCGATCTGGCCCGCAAGCGCGACAACCGGGTGTGCTCGGTTGAAAAATGCAACGTGATGGAAAGCGGCCTGCTGTGGAAAGAGGTCGTGACCGACCTGCATGCCCGTGAATACGCGGATGTGGAACTGACCCACATGCTGGCCGATAACTGCGCGATGCAGATGGTGCGCAACCCGCGCCAGTTCGATGTGATCGTGACCGGCAACCTGTTTGGCGACCTGCTGTCCGATCTGGCGTCGATGCTGACCGGCAGCCTTGGCATGCTGCCTTCCGCCACGCTGGGCGCGCGGGGCGAGGACGGTCGCCTGCCCGCGCTGTATGAGCCGATCCATGGCAGCGCGCCCGATATTGCCGGGCAGGGCAAGGCCAATCCGCTGGCGCAGATTCTCTCTTTCGCCATGCTGCTGCGTTATTCCTTCGATATGAAGACGGAAGCGGCGCTGGTTGAAACGGCTGTTTCCAATGTGCTGGACAAGGGCCTGCGCACGCCCGACATCATGAGCGCGGGCAGGACGGAAGTGAACACCGATGGCATGGGCACCGCCGTGCTGGCGGAACTGGAGCGGCTGAACAGCGCCGCCTGAACCGTCGCGCGCGGACATAGGTGACAGCAAGCGGGCTGGCATGAGGGATCATGCCAGCCCGTTCTGATTCCTGTCTGGAACGGCTTCCTAAAGGCCCGGCTTGAGGACGTAGCCCTTGCCCCGCACGGTCTGCAGGTAGCGCGGTTCGCGCGGGTCCGGCTCGATCCGGCGGCGCAGGCGGGTGACCTGCACGTCCACGGCGCGTTCCCCGATTTCCTCCATGTCCAGCGTGGCGGCGATGTCGGTGCGTGAGAGGATTTCGTTCGGATGGCGCGCCAGAACCGAAAGCAGGGCCGATTCGCCACCGGTCAGGTGCACGACTCCCTCCGCATTGGACAGGAGGCCCCGCACCGGGTCGAATTCCAGATCGCCCATCCGCACGATGCGCAGGTTGTTGCTGGGCGCGGGCGGGACGAAGTGGCGCAGGTGCGCCTTGAGCCGCAGCAGCAGTTCGCGTGGCTCGAACGGTTTGGCCAGATAATCGTCCGCCCCGGCCTCAAGCCCGATGATCCGGTCTTCCGGCTCGCCCCGCGCGGTCAGCAGCAGGATGGGAAAATGCAGTTTCTCACGCCGCAGTTCGCGTGTCAGTTCCAGCCCGTTTTCCCCCGGCATGGTGATGTCAAGGACCAGCGCGTCGGGCTGCATGAAGCCCAGCACCTGACGCGCCTCCTGCGCGGACGACGCGGCGCTGACGCGAAAGCCCTGTTCGCTCAGGTAGCGTTGTAGCAGGCGGCGCAGCCGGGGGTCATCATCCACCACCACCACGTGCGCGTCCACGATCATGCTGTCATGGGGCAGGGATGCGTCACAGGCTGTCTGGATCATGTGGAACTCCGGTCTGGAGGATGGTGGGCCTCGGTGGATACGCTGGCGGCATCCGATTCGTCTATCAGCCCCGCATGACCCGGCGGAAACCGTCCACCGCCTTGCCGCCCGCCTTGCGATACACCCGCAGCAGGACTTCACGTTGCAGGGAAAACAGCCGGTTTTCAATCTCCGCCCCGCGCGGGCTGAGGTAAAGCCGCCGCCGCCGCCTGTCTTCGGGCGCGGTTTCGTGCCGGATGAGGCCCATGGCCAGCAGTTCGCCCAGCACGCGGCTCATGCTCTGCTTGGTGATGCCCAGCGTCTCCAGCAGCGCGCCCACGGCGATGCCGGGCTGAAGCGCCACCACCTGCATGATGCGGTGATGCGCGTGCCCCAGCCATATTCGTGCAGGCTGACGTCAATCATTCCCGTAAAGGCCCGACAGGCCAGCATGAGCAGTTCCTGCGCCTGGCGCATGTCCTCATCGCGCAGGAACAGGAGTTCCACTCCCGCCCCCGCGGCGCGGGGCGGGCAGGGGACGGGCGGGTGG
>NZ_BAIO01000270.1 GCF_000613305.1 Komagataeibacter kakiaceti JCM 25156 | reverse complement strand
CCCCCGCGCGTTGCTACCGGTCAGCGCAACGCCGCGCACGCGCGGGTCGGCCACGACGGTTGCGGACTGTTCGTTGGTAATGAATACGTTTGAATACGTGCCTTCCGGCGCGCCCGCATCGGCAAGCAGGTCTTCAAACATGACCGCGCATTGCGGCACACCCGGTGCGTGCTTCACGATCAGCACGTTACCCGCCATAAGGTTGGGACCAACAACGCGGGCCAACTGGTAATAGGGGAAATTCCACGGTTCGATACAGAACACGATACCAATGGGCTGGCTGATGATCGTGGCCTTGCCATCGTCAATCTTCAGGTCAACGGGGGCGAGGAATTTCTCGGCATTATCAGCGTAGTAGTCGAGAATATCGGCACTCAGGTCAACCTCGGCCTGCGCCTCGCGGAACAGTTTGCCCATTTCCACCGTAATGGGCGTTGCGAAGGCATCGCGGTTGTGCCGCATGAGTTCAGCGGCCTTGTGCAGGATGGCGGCGCGCTGGGCATAGGTTTTCTTGCGCCAGTCCTTCTTATAGGTGGTATCGGCCTTGCTGACGATACTGGCAAGCTGGGCATCCGAGTGCAGATCGAATGTCTTGAGCGTTTCTTCCGTGTACGGATTTATTGTCTGGTAAAGCATGGTGAACAGTGGCCTTCCAATCTATTTATCAGTTCAGCACCTGCCATCCCTGCGATAAGGGACAATTGGCCCGCAGGCACGTGACGGCGCGCCGGGATGACGGGGTATCAACTGCATTCGTCTATATACAGATATATATAGTCATCAGCGCATGACAAAGGTAATGCGGCTCAAGATCGCGTGAAACTCCTTTTCAGGACAGGGTGTTATGCGCTGTATTCAGGGCTTGGGCCGCATCGGAGGTTCCCGCTGCGCGCGCCTTGACCCGGTCCGCGCGTTATGAATGTCCGGGCAGGCGTGCCGAGCCTGCGCGGGTACATCCTGCGGCTGGCGGCTTTTTTCCCGTAATCCGGAGGGCTTTTTTACTGCATGGCGGAATACCGTTTATAACAGTCTCAATGAAGTATGTAACCGGCTAACCGATCTGGCTGGTCCGAGGATTGGATGGTGCGTTCTTTTCCTGAAAGCGCACCGTTTTTTATGGAATTACCGGATGTTGGCATCCAGCCACGCACTGATCTGGGCAATGACCCCATTCTCGATGCCAAAATAGCCATGCGGGGTCAGGGAGCCACAGTTTCTGTCGGACCGCTTTGTGCCACCCGCAACCATTAACACGTTTACTTTACGACTGCCTGTCATCGCGGCGGCAATCCGTCCCGCGTAGTGGGGCGGGGCGACATTGCACCGGTCATCGCGATTGGCAACGACAAGAACAGGGGCACGTACAGCCTGCGGCCCGGCGCTGAAAACGGTTTCCCCGCTGCCGCCCATGACGGACACCGCTTCAGCCAGCACGACCCCGGCAAGTGCGCCCGATGCCGCATGCGCCGCGCCATTGACGGCCGCGATTGCGCCCTGACTTGTACCAAGCAGGAAAACAGGGCCTGAACCCTGCCTGCGCACGAAAGCGATCATATCCCCGACAAGGCGTGCATAGGTCGCGGAACCGCGCCGCCCCCTGAGATCGACATGACCGGTCGTATCCGGAATGAGAACCGCATAGCCCCGCCTGTTCCACGCCCCACGTGTCCGCACGACAAAGTTGTCGCCATGCCGGATGTGTCCATCCTGTCCAAGACCGATATCACCAGACCCGCCGGGAAACATGATGAGCGTTGCCCGCGGCCGGACCGGGGAACAGAAGATGCCCCTGACGGACCCACCTGCGCCAGACGGTATATTCATGACACGTTCATTCATGCCCGGATCCACGCTAGCAGGCGTACTCTCCGGGGCGGGCCGATCATGACCGTAGGCCGTGACCGGCAGGAGTATGAGGAAGGTCAGCGTGACCATCATATAGTGCAGGTATTCACACATGGGCTCACTTATATGGGTTCCGGTCAGGTCATCCTGAGCCATGCATGGGTTTCTGATCGGCAGGTGCGGGCCAGAGTGAACATTCACCCATAATCTGCGGCACGCAGGATTGCACTGATTGTATGGGATATGATCGAATGGATTCCCATCGAATATATGGAAGCCATCGGTCATGTCCGCGTACCCCTATCTGGCGCACTGGAAAGAAGAGATCAGCCAAAGCCCGAATGCGATTTACATGACGCTGGCCGATGCTCTGGCGCTCTCCATCCGCAAGGGCGACCTGCGGGAGGGAGACAGGCTGCCGCCACAACGCACGATCGCGGATTATCTTGGCACCAATCTGACGACCGTGACCCGGGCCTTTACCGAAGCCCGGCGGCGCGGCCTGATTGACGCGACGGTGGGTCGGGGCACCTTTATCCGTGTTGGTGCCGGGGAAAGTCACTGGCGCCATACGGGACCGGCTGTGGTCGATCTGACTATGAACCTGCCGCCCATCCCGCAGGAACCGCCGCTTCAGCGGATCATCCAGAGCGACATCGCGGCCATCCTGAAACAGCAGGATCTGAACAGCCTGATGTCCTATCGGGTAACGGGTGGTACACTGGAGGAACGCCAGCTTGGCGCAAAATGGATCGCGCCCGTCATCGGTCAGCGGCGAACGGAGGAAATCCTTGTTTCACCGGGCGCCCAGAGCGCTTTGGCGGCCATTGTCAGCACCCATACCCAGCCGGGCGATGTGATTGTGACCGACCGCATCGCCTATCCCGGTATCCGGACCATCGCGGCGCAATTCGATCTTATTCTGGTTGGCGTGGACAGTGATATGGAGGGCATGATGCCAGACCAGCTCGATCGCGTCTGCGCCGAACATCATCCCCGGCTGCTTTACTGTATCCCGACCATCCACAATCCCACCACGGCCACCATGTCGCTGCAACGGCGTAAGGATATTCTGGCGGTCGCCCAGCGCCACCACCTGCATATTGCCGAGGACGACCCCTACAGCCTGCTGATGGACACTCCACCACCGGCGCTGGCCGCCCTCGACCATAGCCGCGTCAGTTATGTGGCCACACTGGCCAAGACATTAAGTCCGGGCCTGCGCACGGCCTATGTCGCCCTGCCCAATGCGGACATGACCCGACGGGTCGCGGCGGCCATCCGGGCCATTGCGCTCACCAATGCTGGTCTGCTCAGTGCGCTGACGGCGCGATGGATGCAGACAGGGCAGGCGCATACGATTCTGCACGCCATCCA
>NZ_BAIO01000271.1 GCF_000613305.1 Komagataeibacter kakiaceti JCM 25156 | reverse complement strand
GCGTGGCGGACCGGACCCATCGCCCGCTGCTCAACGCGGCGGCGCCCCATGCGGTGCTGGGCGATCTCATGCGCGTGCGCCACCCGGTCTATGCGGAGGCGGATATTATCGTGGATTGTGGAGAAGATAGCGTGGAACACAGCGCCGACCATGTCATAGGGGCCCTGAAGCGGGGCCAACAGCCCCTGCGCGTGCCGGTGCGGCTGGAACGTGGCAGCTACGATGTCATCATCGGCTCCGATGTGATCCGGCGGGCCGGGGCGCTGCTCGCCCCCGTGCTGCCCCAGAAGCGCGTGATGATCCTGACGGATGAGACCGTTTCCCCCCTGCACCTGCCCCGCCTGCTGGAAGGGCTGGAGGAAACCGGCACCCGCGCCGAGGTCATCACCATCCCCCCCGGTGAGGGCTCGAAGACCATCGGCATGTATGAACGCGTGACCAACGCACTGCTGGAAGCCCATGTGGAACGCGGCACCACGGTCGTGGCGCTGGGCGGGGGCGTGGTGGGGGATCTGGCCGGGTTCTGCGCCGCCACCACGCTGCGTGGCCTGCCCTTCGTGCAGATTCCCACAACACTGCTTTCGCAGGTGGATTCCTCCGTGGGGGGCAAGACCGGCATCAACACCCCGTTTGGCAAGAACCTGCTGGGCGCGTTCCACCAGCCCATCGCGGTGCTGGCCGATACGTCCACCCTCGCCACCCTGCCGGTGCGCGAACTGCGCGCGGGCTATGCCGAAATCGTCAAATCCGGGCTGCTGGGCGATGCGGGGCTGTTCGACTGGTGCGAGCGCAACGGGGCCGAAGTCCTGTCGGGCGATCCGGCCGTACAGGCCGAAGCCATCCGCATGGCCTGCGCGTTCAAGGCGCGCGTGGTGATTGCCGATGAGCGCGAGGAACGCAGGACCGATGGCCGCGCCCTGCTCAATCTCGGCCACACCTTCGGCCACGCGCTGGAGGCGGAGATGGGCTATGACGGCAGCCTGCTGCATGGGGAGGCCGTCTCCATCGGCCTGCGGCTGGCGTTCATGCTGTCGGTCCGGCTAGGATACTGCCCCATCGAGGATCTGGACCGCGTGACCCGCCATCTCGAACGCCTGTCCATGCCCGCGCGCATAGGCGATACGGGGCGCAGCCTCTCGGCCACGCAGCTTGTGCGCAACATGCAGCGCGACAAGAAAATGCGCGATGGCCGCCTGTCCTTCGTGCTGGTGCGCGGCATCGGCCGGGCCTTTACCTGCCGTGACGTGCCCGACGAGGCCGTGCTGGAAATCCTGCGCGCCGATGGCTGCACGCCCTGACCGGGCGGCGCGGCCTCATGTGACGTTTTTACAACATTCCACGCCGCGCGCCGCCCGGTGGCGCGGCATTTACCATATCTCAATCCCTGCCCCGCACAACGGTCCAGCCATGGAACGGGGCGGGCGGGCCTTCAGCCATTCCCACCCTTTCCGCTGGCACTTCGATAACGGCCCCCGGGCCGACTGTGTCAACACGTATCAGGCCGATGTGGAACATGCCCCATTTCCGCAAGCACGAAGGCGTCTGATCGAACTGCAAGGATGGGAACATGCGTCTTCGCGTGGCATTGCTGGCGACATCCCAGATCATGGCGCCCGTCGCCGCCGCCATGGCAACAACCATAGCCGGCCCCTATGTCGATATTGGCGGTGGCTATAACCTGACCCAGACCCAGCATGTCCATGATTATGACAGGCAGCGCTGAACGACATCAACAACACCTATCTCAAGGGCGCGCCGGCAGCCGTCACCGCCCCCTTTGACAAGGGAATCGACCCGGCCTGCATGAACGCCAGCAGGTGCGCCATGGCGATGGCTGGACCGGATTCGCCGCCTTTGGCTGGGGCTTCGGCAACGGCCTGCGCGCCGAGGTGGAAGGCGTCTACAACTGGTCGGACCTGAGCAGCATCACCGCGACCACGGGCGACCCGAAGGGCCACCGGATGCGGGGCAGGACCGATGGCAGCGACCGGTCCTATGGCGGATTCGTCAATGTCCTGTATGACATCGACCTCAAGCGCCTGTTCGATATTGACGTGCCGGTCACCCCGTTCGTCGGTGTGGGTGCGGGCTATCTGTGGCAGAACGTCAGCGGGATCACCACGCTACAGCACACCATCAGCCAGCACGGTACGAATGGCAGCTTCGCCTATCAGGGCATCGTGGGCGCGGCCTATGACATCCCGGGGGTGGCGGGGCTGCAGATGACCACCGAATACCGCATGATCGGCCAGGTCGAATCCTTCGACATGGGCACGGTCAACCAGTCCTATTCCGGCCCGCTGGGGCGCGACACCACCCACCTGCGTTATGACCAGCGCTTCAATCACCAGTTCATCGTGGGCGTGCGCTATGCGTTCAACACCGCGCCCCCGCCACCACCGCCGCAGCCCGCCGTCGTTCCCGCCGCCCCGGTGGCCTCACGTACCTATCTGGTGTTCTTTGACTGGGACGGCGCGACGCTGACCGGCGCGCGCGCGAAATCGTGACCGAGGCCGCGCAGGCATCCACCCATGTCCAGACCACCCGCATCGAGGTGAATGGCTATACCGACAGTTCCGCCGCCCATCCCGGCCCGCGTGGCGCGACATACAACATGGCCCTGTCCCTGCGCCGGGCGGACAGCGTGAAGGCCGAGCTGATCCGTGACGGGGTGACCGCCAGCGCCATCGATATCCGCGGTTATGGCGAATCCCGCCCGCTGGTGCCCACCGGCCCCGGCACACGCGAACCCCAGAACCGGCGTGTGGAAATCATCCTGCACTGACCCCGCCAGACCAGTATGTTATGATGAATGGAATGAAGGGGAAACGCCCGGCGCGTTCCCCTGATTTCATGTCGAATCGTTCCGGGAATTTACTGACATCCACAGTTCCCCCTTTTCGGTCAGTGACCTATGCAAAATTCGGATATCTGACCGGAAGGTTTCATAAAAGCCTTACAAATACTGGACTTTTAACAATCCTGCCTAAAGATGCCTGAAAGATATGTGCTTTTTTTGTCACAACCCGTCCACATGCGCCATTTAGCCCATTCTCAAGCGGGGTCAGACACGCTAAGTCCGCATCATAAGCTTGCGGGTAATCTCAGGCTGCCCTGTATCGGGGCAAATCCATTGCCCGGATCACAGACAGGGCCCGCCCTGCAATCAGATTTTAAGGACTCAACCATGCGTCTTCGCGCAGCGTTACTGGCAACCAGC
>NZ_BAIO01000272.1 GCF_000613305.1 Komagataeibacter kakiaceti JCM 25156 | reverse complement strand
GACGCCACGGGGCTGCCCATGATCGCGCGCACCCTGCGTGCCGTCACCGCCAGCCGGGCCGACCCGGTTGTGGTCGTACTTGGCCATCGGGCCGGGGAAATCCGCCAGGCCGCCCTTCCGGGCGTGCAGCCGGGGCGTACGGTCAATTTCGTAACCACGCCGGATTATATGTCTGGCCTGTCACAATCGCTGGTGGCGGGCATACGGGCGCTTGGCCCGCGTCATGACGTGGCGGGAATGCTGATCTGTCTGGGGGATATGCCCCTGATCGGGACGGACCTCATCAACCGCCTGATCACCGCTTTCATGGCGCATCCCGACCGGCCCGGCGCGCTGCCGGTGCACGGTGATGGATGGGGCAACCCGATAATATGGAACCGCGCCCTGTTCCCCGCGCTCATGGCCCTGCGTGGCGACCGGGGCGCACGCGATCTGGTGCGGCAACACGAATCCGCCATGCTGCGGATTCCCGCGGGACCGAATCACACAGGATTTCGACACGCCTGCCCGGCTGGCCGAATTCGCACGACTTTTCGCGGGCGGTTGACCTCAGGCCGGACCGGCGCAAAGAGAAGCAGCAGGACTGCGGCCCGTCCGCACGCCTGCCAACCAACCAGGACCAATGACATGAGCAAGATCATCCGCACAGAGCCCAATCCCATCCTGTCCAAGGTGGTGGAATATCATGGCTTCCTGTTCACGCAGGGATTCGTGGCCCGCGACCTGAAGGCCGACATCACGGCCCAGACCAAGGATGTGCTGGCCCAGATTGACGAGGCGCTGGAACTGCACGGCACCGACAACACCCGCCTGCTTCAGGCCCAGATCTGGCTGAAGGACATCAACGACCGTGATGCCCTGAACGCCGTATGGAGCGCCTGGCTGCCCAAGGACGGTGCGCCCGCACGCGCCTGCATACAGGCCACGATGGCCCACCCCGACGTGCTGGTCGAGATCATGCTGACCTGCACCAAATAACACCATGGGGAAGCGGGAAGGCCCCTTTATAACATGTCACATTTTTGCAACTTTCCCGCTTCCCGAGAATCATTCCTCTTCTGTTCTTCCTGCTCCGCCGGGGGGCCAGTCGCCTGAAAAACAAGGGCTAGAGAGTCCTCTTAAAGATTATATTCCTATTTTTCGTTCCAGATTATGTTTTTGGGCGAAATGTGTGCATGGCTCTTCATCGCCGTCAGCACAGGCTTGTCAGGATTGCGATGGGCTTGCTACTCGATGAACACGATGTGAGCGGGTTACTGTCATGTCGCCCCGGCAGAGTGGTGGAGAGATTGCGGAAAATGTGGATCAGGAACCTGAAGCGTAGCGTTTTTCTTTCCGTTCTCAGTGCTTCGTTCGGATTCATGTTTTCAGCGCCCGGTCAGGCCCATGCCGCCCGGCAGACCAGCCATGCGGCGCATCCGCCCGTCCATCATGCCACGGCCACTACCCATCACACCCTGAGCCACCATGTCGGCGCACGCCGCGTGGCCGAACGCGGGCATGTCATCCAGTGCGTGGCCTTCGCCAAGGCCGCATCGGATGTTGAAATCCACGGCAACGCCATTGACTGGTGGTACAAGGCCGCCGGCCGTTATGCGCGCGGCAACATGCCCGAGGAAGGCAGCGTCCTGAACTTCCGCGGCACGCGCCGTATGCCGCTGGGTCATGTGGCGGTGGTCCGCCATCTGGTCAACAACCGCTCCATCATCATTGACCAGTCACATTGGGGGCAGCGCGGAATCAGCCGCGATGTATCCGTGATCGATGTCTCACCGAATAACGACTGGTCGGCCGTCCGTGTCGCGCTCAACAACCGCAGCGGCGCGTATGGCAGTATCTACCGACCTATGGCTTCATTTACGCCCGGCCCGATACGACATCGAACATGATGCTGACCACTTACCAGAAGGCGACGCGTAACCCGACGGTCATGGCGCAGGCGCAGGCGCAGTCGCGTCATGCCGCCACCGAAGTGGCGGAAGCGCCGGAAGCCATTGCCGGGCGCGCGTCCTCTTCCCTCGCCTATACGGATGATGCGCCGAATCGTTCCCTGCGCTAGGCTGTTTTTTTACCAGCCCCCACCGTCAGGGCCGACCGGCCCGATGGTAGGGATGCCCGGCTGAAATGGCGCGGGCGCGGTAAAGCTGTTCGGCCAGCATGCCCCGCACCAGCATATGCGGCCATGTCATCCTGCCAAATGAAAGGGTATGGTCCGCGCGCTGGACAACCGGTCCATCCAGACCTTCCGCCCCACCGATGACGAAGCAGAGCGGGCGTGGCGTCTCGATCCAGCGTTCCACCGCCTTTGAAAAGGCCAGACTGTCATAAGTCTGCCCGCCTTCATCCATGGCCACGACAATGGCGCGATCCGGCAGGGCGGAGAGAATGGCCGCCCCTTCCCTGCGCTTGATCTCGTTCGGGGCGCCCCGCCCCTCGGTCAGTTCGGTCAGCTTTATGCGGGGCGAAAGCCGGGTGGCGTAACGCTCGAACAGGTCACGCTCCACCCGATCCTTCATCCGCCCCACCGCAATCAGGTGGAACACCCCTTATTCCACCGGTGTGGCGGGCGCCTCCGGCGGCACATCCAGTTCCGCGCCCCACATCCGTTCCAGCCCGTACAGCGCGCGCGCCTCCGCCTTGAACAGATGCACGACAATATCGCCCGCATCCAGCAGCACCCAGTCGGACCCGTTGGCCCCCTCGGTCAGGACACGCTTCAGCCCGGCTTCACCCAGCTTGCGGTCGATATGCGCGGCCATGGCCGCGATCTGCCGATCCGCCAGACCTGTCGCGATCACCATCCGGTCAGCAAAGGAGGCGCGGCCCGTCAGGTCGATGACGACGATGTCCTCGGCCTTGTCATCTTCCAGCTGGTGGTGATGATTTCCAGAAACTGCTCCACACGGGGGTCCGCCGCCCGTGTTTCAGCGGAAACGGGGCCAGCGACGGCGGCTTTCTTGCGGGGCGTGCCCGGCACCTGAACCGCACTGCCCAGTGAACCCGCCTGCGGGCGCGCCTGCGCTGCTGTGGAAGAGGTACTGCCGGTCCGGCGCTTGGCGCCATTCTCGGCTGTCGGCTTTCTGGTTATGGCTGTTACTCCCGTTCGTGGCCACAAGCGGCCCGCGATGCACGTATTTGCGTAGCAGATATAGCGTTCTGCGGCGCGGGAAGAAAGACCCACGCCGGGGGCGTGCATGTGGCCAGCAGGCGCGCC
>NZ_BAIO01000273.1 GCF_000613305.1 Komagataeibacter kakiaceti JCM 25156 | reverse complement strand
CCAGTTCGGTGGAGCGGCGCTGGGCCGCCGCCTCGGCTTCCTGCAGGCCGGACAGCAGGGCGGCGCGGATGCGGTCGAGACGCTCCTTGTCCGTGATCTTCAGCCCGAACAGATCCTTGACGTAGAAAACGTCCACCGCCCGCACGCCATAGGTGGTGACATGGGCGGACGCGATCTGGAGCTTCTGTTCCCCCAGCGCCGCCGTGACATCGTGCAGCAGGCCGGGGCGGTCACGCCCGTTGATCTCCACCACCGTGCAGGTGTTCGACGCCCGGTTGTCCACCACCACGCGCGGCGGCACATGGATGGCCCGCATGCGCCGCCCGCTCAGGCGGCGGCCACACTGCGCGATTTCACGGTCGATGTTGATGTGCCCGGTCAGCGCCTGCTCGATCAGCAGGGACAGGCGGCCAAGCTGCTGCGGTTCCTCGAACGCGGAACCGCCCGCATCCTGAATCCACAGCGTATCGAGCGCCATGCCGTTGGTCATGGTATGAATGCGCGCATCCACGATGGATGCCCCCGCAATGGCTACGGCCCCCGCGATCTGGGAAAACAGGCCCGGATGGTCGGCGGCGTAGATGGTGACTTCCGTCACGCCACGGGCGGGCAGCGGCTGTGTCTCGACCGTAAGGGGCGAATGCACGCGCTCCGAATCGCTGATCAGCCGGGCATGGCGGGCATGGGTGTCGTGATCGAAGGACAGCCAGTAACTGCCATAGCCCAGTTGCATGAAGTGGGTGACATCGGCCTCGTTCATGCCGTCTTCCACCAGCCACTGGGCGGTGGCCGTCTTGGCGCGCTCCACGCGCACGTCACGCTCGGTCGTGGCGAGACTGCCTTCCAGCACTTCCGCCACGCGCATGTACAGCTCGTTCAGCAGGGTGGCCTTCCACGCGTTCCATACGCGCGGCCCCACCGCGCGCATGTCCACGATGGTCAGCAGCAGCAGCAGCCGCAGGCGCTCGGGTGACTGGATGATGTCCGCCAGGTCGAGGATGGTCTTGGGGTCGTCGATGTCGCGCTGGAACGCGGTCTGGCTGAGCAGCAGGTGGTGCAGCACCAGCCACGAGACCGTTTCCGTCTCCTCGCTGTCCATGCCCAGTTCCGGGCAGACATACAGCGCGATCTGCGATCCGATTTCCGAATGGTCGCCGCCCCGGCCCTTGGCGATGTCATGCAGCAGCACGGCCACGTACAGCGCCCGGCGCGAATGCAGGTTGAGCGCCAGTTCGTAGGCGAGGGGGATTTCATCGGCCATCTGCCCATGTTCCACCCGGCCAAGGATGCGCAGCGCGTCGATGATATGCTCATCCACCGTGAAGACATGGTAGGTGTCGAACTGCATCTGCCCTACGACGCGCGACCAGTCGGGCAGCAGGCGGCCCATGAGTCCGGTCTCGTTCAGGATATGCAGCCAGTAGGCGTTCCCCTTGCGGCGGCCTTCGTCCATCAGGTGGAAGGTCTGGGGGGCGTCCGCCCGTTCGGGTGCGTTTTCACCCCCGCGGGCCGCGCGCTGGGCGCGGGTGGGGGCTCGCCACACATGAGGTCGAGGAAGATGCGCGCCGTTTCCGGATCACCGCGCAGGCTGGCGGCCTTGCGCTCCCAGCGGATGAGCTGGTGCATGGCCAGCGGGTGAATGGGCAGCTTGCGCCGCTTGGCCCAGTCCAGAAGGCGCATCATCTGGATGGGTTCATCCTCGAACGATGTACCGCGCTGGGGCAGGATGCGCCCGTCAAGCACGGTAAAGCCCGCGTCGCGCATCTGGCTGTCGGCCTCGGGCGCGTTGGCCACGGGGCCGAGCGCCTGGCGCAGCACGGCGGGCTCCAGCACCAGTGTCAGGCGCATGACATCGCGCACGGTCAGGAAGTAGTGGCGCATGAAGCGCTCCACGCCCACCTGCCGCCCGTGGCGCGTATAGCCCATGCGCCCGCCCACTACCGGCTGCACGTCGAATGTCAGCCGTTCCTCGGCCCGGCCGGAGACGTAGTGCAGGTGAAAACGCACCCGCCACAGGAAATCCCACGCCCGGCGGGCGCGCTTGGCTTCCTGTTCCGTCAGCAGGCCGAGTTCACTGAACCCCGGCGCCAGCAGGTCGGACACATGGCGCGTGCCGAAGGTGTAGCGGCACATCCAGTACAGCGTCTGCAGGTCGCGCAGGCCGCCACGGCCTTCCTTTACGTTGGGTTCGACAAGGTACGGGCTGTCGCCAAAGCGGTGGTGGCGGGCGGCGCGTTCCTTGCGCTTGTCGGTAATGAAGCGGTCGGCCCCGGCGCGCACGCAGGCCACGATGTAGCGGGCCTCGAACATGGCGAACAGCGTGGCGCTGCCGGTCAGGAAACGGGCGTCGAGCAGCGTGGTGCGGACGGTGGTGTCGGCTTCCGCCTCCGCGATGCATTCATTGATGGTGCGGGTGGCGTGCCCCACCTTCAGCCCCAGATCCCACAGGAAATACAGGATGTATTCCACACAGGCGCGGATGTCGCCCGCCGGTGTGTCCGGTGTCAGGAACAGAAGGTCGATATCGCTGAACGGGGCGAGCAGCCCGCGCCCGTACCCGCCGGTGGCCGCGACGGCGAAAGGGGCCTCATGCAGCGAGTCGATGCCCGCGTGCCGCATGGCGAATTCGCCCAGCACGCGGATCATCCCGTCGGTATAGGCGGCGAGCATCTTGCCCGCTTCCGCCCCGCCAAGGCGATGATGCTCGAATTCCTCGCGCACATGGGCCTGATAGCGCGCCATGTGGCGACGGAACAGGCCGATCGCCTCATCGCGCGGCAGGCCGCATGTGTCACCATCGCTGCCCCCCGATGGGAAAAGGGCGGCGTGAAGGGCGTCTGTCATCGCCTCGGCGGAGGAGGCGCAGGGGGAATCAGCGTTCGACATCGTGGTCGGATGGCGTCCTGTAAATGGCGGTCAAGGTCTGGCGTGAGTGTGCCGCCGTTAATGGGGTCAGGTCCAGTGCCGTATCAGGGTTTCATCAGTTTTTTGAGTTTATAAAGTGTTTCCAGCGCCGCGCGGGGCGTGAGCGCATCAGGGTCCAGTTCCTCCATCATTTCCACCACGGCGGGGGGGAGGCTGGGCGGGGCGTCACCATCCGGTAAATCCGGTTCGTCCTGTTCGGGCTGGTGCTGCTCGAACAGGGGCAGCGGCGGGGCCTGGCGGCCACGTTCCCTTTCCAGCATGGATACAAGCCTGCCCGCGCGGCG
>NZ_BAIO01000274.1 GCF_000613305.1 Komagataeibacter kakiaceti JCM 25156 | reverse complement strand
CGGCGGAATGGATATGCCCGTGCTGCAGAAGCGCGCCTCCGACCTGCTGGACAAATATGTGGGCCAGAGCGAGCAGCAGATCGCCGCCGCCTTTGCCGAGGCGTGCGACAGCGGGGCCTTCCTGATCATCGACGAGGCCGATGGCCTGCTGGGGGACCGCCGCGCCGCCGAACGGTCGTGGGAAATCAGTCAGGTCAACGAGATGCTGACATGGATGGAGCAGCACCCGCTGCCCTTCGCCTGCACCACCAACCTGGTGGAGAAGCTGGACCCGGCCAGCATGCGGCGCTTCCTGTTCCGGGGGCGCTTTGGCTATCTGACCCATGAACAGGCGGCGCATGCGTTCCGCCGCTTCTTCGGGCAGGAGCCGCCCGCCGAGCTGCGACAGGCCCAGACGCTGGTACCTTCGGACTTCGCGCTGGTGCTGCGCCGCGCACGGCTGCTGGATGAAAACCCCACGCCGGAGGAACTGCTCGCCCGCCTTCAGGCCGAAATCGCGGGGCGTGAAGGGAACAGGCGGATCGGGTTCATGTCCTGATCCGCGCGTAACCCTACTGGGGCGGATGGGCCGCGGCGTCCGCCTCCACCGCGCATTCGGCGGCGGGGGGTGCGGCCATGGTGGCGCGCAGGGCCGTGAGTTCGGCCCGGGCGGCGTCCATTTCCTGCCGGAAGCCTTCATCACGCTCCATGGCCGAATACAGCACGCCGCCATTGAGCCAGCCCGCCACGACATCGCTGTGCCACTGCACGCCGCACACGACCCGGCTTTCCCCGAAGACACGGGCGCGCTGCATGATCCATGCCGTGCGTTCGGGCAGCATATCGGACAGCACCAGCCCCGCGACCCAGCCCAGCGTGGCATGGAAGGAGGGATAGGACGGATCCTCCTTCAGATCGGCGCGCAGCGGAATGCACAGCGGCAGTTCGACCGCCGTAAACGGGCGGGGACGGTTCCAGAGCATTTTCTGTTCATGCACGACGGGCGCGAGACGCCGTTCGATCCGTGTCATCAGGCCGACCAGTTCGGGCAGATGCTCCGGCGGCAGGGTAAAGCCCACGGCGCAGGAAAAGGCGGCGAGCATATGGGCGGGCGTATCACGATTATCGGCCTGCGCCAGTTGCCACCGGGGCGTGCCCTCCAGCGCGCGGGTGATGGCGTAGATGCTGGCATCCGTCGCGCGCTGCGCCGTATCCGGGCCAGGTGGCGGGGGCAGGAAAATCTGCCCATCGGGCAGGGGCGGCCCGGCGGGAACCTCCTCCGCCACTGCTGGATGATGCGTGACCCCCTTTGCATGATGATGGGGGTGCGCGCGGACCGGCACGGGCAGCGCCAGCAGGCCCGTCATGATACAGGCGGCCAATCCATGCGCGACGGCACGACATTCGGGGCGCATCTTCATCCTATCGGTTCACCGCTAACCACTTTCCCGCGCATAGCATGCGGGAGGATACAGGCAAGGGCTGATGGATGCGACATGCCTTCTGCCCCGGTCCATTTTATGGCAGACTGGCCGCCCAGCCCGGAGAGATGCAGCGATGAACCGCAGAAACCAGATATGGCCTACTTCGATCAGCCCCGTGCGGATCGGCCTGTGCGTTGTCGGGCTGACGCTGGTGGTGGTCCAGTTCGTTCATGGGCTGCACATCAGCCCCGATTCCATGCCGGGGCAGGTCATGTTCCACATCGCCATGCTCGCCCTTGGCACGATCCTGTTCGTGGCGGGAATGTGGGGGCCGTCGCTTTAAACAGCCCGCGCCGGTAACAGGGTGAAGCTTTTCCCAAAAAGCCCGCACCCGGAAACTTTCATTTCCTGTCAGCCGGTTATTTTCAACGCGGCGTCCTACCTGTTTTCCGAATCCGCGCCGCTGCCATTTTCGGTAATACCGGCGCGCGACGGGGCGTCGGATCCCGGCTCCACGGTCCGGCTCATGCGGGCCACACTCCGGTCATCCCCAAAACCACGACCGGAAACACGGCGGCGGGGGGCCGGGTTTTCCATCAGCACGTTTTCCAGGGCTTCGGGGTCGGTGCGCTCGGCTTCATCAAACAGTTCATCGGCGCGGGCCTGATCGCCTTCACGTTCGGCCCGCAGCCCGGCCTCCGCCAGCCTGCGCGCGGTCCCGTGCTTGCCTTCGCCCACGTCATCGGGGCGGTCGTCATCGTTTATGAAACGGGGCATCGGAATTCCCTTTCCTGACATTGCATGAAGGTGGGTAACCTGAACCCGATCATCGCGCCAAACCGGAATATAATTCAACCAGAAAATAAATGTGGGAAATCGGGAATTAATTACTTTTCAGGAATGATATTTATATTTTTATATGAGAAATGTTACTGTTCTTTTTTTTAAATAACCAAAAAACTTCTGGTCGCCGGGGCGCATCCGGGCGGGCAGGACAGGGAACAGACGTGAAAACCCTTTTGCGAGACTGTTTGAAGCCGCCAATCCACAAAATATCCTGTAATCATAAGGATGCTTTAAAAAAGACGGCACCCGGAAACTTTTAACGCAACCCGCCTATCGATCGGTCAATGTATAGACGCTGCTGAAGCTCAGATCCCGCGCGACGTATATCTGCACGATATTGCCTGCTGCACATACAGGCTGGGGGGCACGTTGCTGGTCTGGGTCAGAATGATCTTTTCCACCTGCCCGGCAACGGAATCCGTATCGCTGCTGGTGGTGGAAATACTGGTCGTGCCGGGCTTGGAGGCAAGGTTGGTAATGGCCTGCACCATCATCTGACCAACATTGGTGATGATCGACACCATGATCGCATCCCCGAACCGGGCCCAGAAATGGGTATTGACCTTGCCCTTGATCCCGCTGCCGCCCAGCGGCGTGGTGCCGGGGCTGAGCAGGTCGATGGTGACGCCCTCGGGGTTGCGCAGGCGCAGCCAGTTCACGAAAATCCGCTTCTGGCCGTATTGCAGGGCCGATGTCACCTCCCCTTCCGCCAGCGCGCCCTTGTCGATCAGCCGGACCTTGCCGTTGATGGAATAGACATCATGGCTGACCCGGCAGCTTACCATGCCGGGCAGGGTGGTATTGATTTCGTTTATCGTGCCGCACGGAATCAGGGTGCCCTTGCCGACCGTCAGGTTCTGATCGTGCATCATGCTCGCCACCGCCGGGGTCATGCTGTCCGGCGCAAGGCGGGTCTGGAGCGGGTTGTCGGACTTGACCGCAGCGGGCGC
>NZ_BAIO01000275.1 GCF_000613305.1 Komagataeibacter kakiaceti JCM 25156 | reverse complement strand
CTCATCGGGAAGCGGGACGGTGCGCGCCGAGCGCGACCATTACTTCGACGCCGGGATCGAGCAGGTTCTCCTGCCCGGCTGGCGCGTCTCGTTCGACGCCTATTACAAGCTGGCCCATAACCTGATTGATGAAGGGCAGTTCGGCGCGCCCATCATCCTGTCCGGCTTCAATTACCGGCGCGGGCAGGTGAACGGGTATGAGGTCGCCACCTCCTACGATCACGGGCCGATCTCGCTCTATGGCAACATGGCGTGGTCACGCGCGATCGGAAAGGACATCACCAGCGCGCAGTTCAATTTCGCGCCGGATGATCTGGCCTATATCAGCCACCGCTGGGTGCATCTGGACCATGACCAGCGCTGGACCGCCTCGGCCGGGGGAGCGTACACGTTCTTTCACCGCACGGGCCACCCCACCCGGCTGTCCGCCACCATGGTTTACGGCAGCGGGCTGCGGCAGGATACGGACATTCCCAATGGCGGCGTGGTGCCGCAATACGCCACGTTCAACATGTCGCTGGTGCAGTCCTTTCGGGATCTGTTCCATTCCCCGTTTTTCCGCACCACGCAGTTGCGGCTGGATGTCACCAACCTGTTCGATCATCCTACATGCTGCGCAGCGGCACCGGCATCGGGGTGGGTGCGCCGCAATACGGCCTGCGCCGCACGATCCTGACAGGAATCTCACAGAATTTCTGAGAAACTGTTTCGGATAACCAATTGATGATAATCTGATAAAAGTTTCTGGGCGCCGCCTTTTAAAAAAGGCGGCGTTTTCCAGGCGGGTCCGGCAGGGCCGGGCATAAAAAAAGGGCGACCCCATGGGGCCGCCCTCGTGTTTTTTCAGGGGGGAAAGGATCAGGAATTGATCCGTTCGCCATGCAGGGCCATGTCGAGGCCTTCCATTTCCTCATCCGGGGAGACGCGCAGGCCGATCGTCAGATCCACGATCTTCAGGATCACGAAGGTCAGCACACCGCACCATACAATGGTGATACCCACGGATTCCGCCTGCGCCAGGAACTGCGCGAACGAACCGCTGACGCCATCGGGGCTGGCGTCGGTGGCGGAAAGCGGGCCATAGGCGAACACGCCCGTCAGCAGCGCACCCACGATACCGCCAATACCATGCACGCCAAACGCATCGAGGCTGTCATCATAGCCCATCAGGTGCTTCAGCGTTGTCGCGCCCCAGAAGCAGATCACACCGGCGGCAAGGCCGATCAGCAGCGCACTGCCGGGCAGCACGAAGCCCGCCGCGGGCGTAATGGCCACAAGACCCGCCACCGCGCCGGAAATGATGCCAAGCACCGTGGGCTTGCCGGTCTTGAGCCATTCGGCGCACATCCATGCGACACCGGCGCCCGCCGTCGCGATCTGG
Source organism: Komagataeibacter kakiaceti JCM 25156 (assembly GCF_000613305.1). The sequence goes on along the minus strand of NZ_BAIO01000275.1, from coordinate 1,814 downwards.
GTCGTCGCCATGGCCATGCCCGCGCGACCGTTCGCGCCAGCGGCGGACCCGGCGTTGAAGCCGAACCAGCCAACCCACAGCAGGGATGCGCCAATCACGGCATAGGTCAGGTTGTAGGGGGACATGTCGTCAACGCCATATCCCTTGCGCCGTCCGATCACCAGGGCGGCGACAAGACCGGCGATACCGGCATTGATATGCACGACCGTGCCACCGGCGAAGTCAATGGCGCCGATCTTGCCCGCGACCCATCCATCCGGTCCCCACACCCAGTGGGCGATGGGCACGTAGACCAGCAGCGACCAGACGATGGTGAACACGCACAGGGCGCTGAATTTCATCCGCTCGGCGAACGCACCGGCGATCAGGGCCGGGGTGATGATCGCGAACGTCATCTGGAACGTCATGAACACGCTTTCGGGGATGGTCATGGCCGTGGCAGCGGGCGTGCCCGCCGCATGGTGAACGCCACGTCCGACCCCTTGGAGATGCCGGCGCCCAACCCGTTAAGCATAACCCGCGACAGGCCGCCGATGAAGGCGTTGCCCGAAGTAAAGGCCAGGCTGTAGCCCAGCATCATCCACACCACGGTCATGATGCAGCAGATCGCGAACGACTGCATGAGTGTCGCAAGCACGTTTTTCTTGCGGACCATGCCGGCATAGAACAGACCCAGGCCCGGAATGGTCATCATCAGCACGAGCGCCGTGCTGACCAGCATCCATGCGGTATCGCCGGTATCGATCGCGGGGGGGGCCGCGTCGGCCGCCATGGCGGGCAGGCTGGTCATGGCCGCCGCGCCAATCACACCCGCCAGCCCTGCTTTCTTGCCAATCTTTGTGATCACAGTGCGTTTTCTCCGGTTTCCTGCGTTCTGATCCGTATTGCCTGTTCAAGATCCAGAACAAAAATCTTTCCATCGCCAATCTTGCCGGTGCATGCGGCGGTCTGGATCACGTCCACCACCTTTTCGCACAGGGCGTCCGGCACCGCGATCTCAAGTTTGATCTTGGGCAGAAACTGAATGTTGTATTCGGCACCGCGATAGATTTCGGTCTGGCCTTTCTGGCGGCCATATCCCTTCACCTCGGTTGCGGTCAGTGCGTCGACACCGATGGAGTGCAACCCTTCGCGTACCTCATCGAGCTTGAACGGCTTGATGATGGCAATAACGAATTTCATTTTGTTCCCTTCCTGCCTGGCCCCTGAAATTTCATTTTGTTGCCTCTAGTTCCGTACAGGCAACTATATCCTGAAGCAATATGAACTTGCTAGCGGATTTCAAAGCGATCATTACGGTGTGAATGTGTTGCCGTTCTGCACACCTTCCGGCCCCGTTTACGCCCCCGTACGCGCCCCTGCGGGGGTGGGAGTTCCCTGCCGGAAGCCCCGGTTCCGCCGGTCATGGCGCGGGCAGTACTGTATATTGAAGTAAAACCGTCATACGGGCAGGTAATTCGGCGCGCGGAAAGACCCGCGCCGGGCTGCTGGCCGGGACTGCGGGACATATCCTTACCATTGCGGTACGAATCGGGGATATGGCCCCGCGGGCCGGAGGGGAACGGGTTATCCGCGCCATGTTCCGTAACCTGCCCTGTGTGGCCGAAACCCGCCTTGCGCCCGGCCCCTGATCCGGCATACCTCATTGCACCATGAACGCACCCGCCCCTCCGTCCCCTTCCACCACACCATCTTCATGGCCGGTCCTGGCCATCGCGGTCATCGGCACGGGCATCCTGTCCGGGCTGGGGGGCACGGCGCTTTCGCTGCTGCTGCACATGATCCAGCACCTGGCCTATGGCTACGGGCAGGCG
>NZ_BAIO01000276.1 GCF_000613305.1 Komagataeibacter kakiaceti JCM 25156 | reverse complement strand
CGCGCGCGGAGGCCCCGCTGGCCGCACCCGTTGCGTGCCCGCACGCCATCGGCGTGGCCCTCGGCCACCGGATTGCCGCAAGTACACTGCCGCATTCACGCGCAACACCATTTTCCCTGTTCCCGCCGCCCACTGGCGGCCATGCACAGGTTGACACCCCCGCCCAGGATGTTTAGAGACCTGCCCAAGGCAGCTTATCGCGGTTTTTAACCGCGTATCCGCCTATCATGCAGGCGCTGTGAGCCGGTAGCTCAGTCGGTAGAGCATTCGACTTTTAATCGAATGGTCGTGGGTTCGAATCCCACCCGGCTCACCATTCCCTGCCCCTTCCCCTATCCAGATCGTGTCGCGTCCGCCCGTCGGGCCTGTCATTTCGCGCGCCCATGCGGATCAAGGCGCATGTTCGCTCCCGCATGCGGGAACGGACAGGGGATTTTTTCATAATATACTGAAATACAACCGTTTTATGGAAACCATACCTGTTCCATTATGGCATGGGCGCGATATGACCTGCCCGGAAGGCAACATTTTCATCGGGCGGGATGTTCGTTTTCAGATCATATCTTATTCGCTTTTATAATTAAGTTGTCATTTTATGATGTATTTTATAATTTTATGTCTTGATCTAGGGGTGTTTTTTAAAATAGATGACCTCATGCCACGCGGCCATGGAATATTCGCACATTCCGGTCGCATTCAAACCCGCTATCGTTGCTGGTGCAATGGATGGCGAACCTGGCCACGCATGCGTGGCCAGGTCCATCAATGTCTGTGAGTATCCATGAGCCTGCACCCTGTCCTGACTGCCGTGACCGATCGGGTCATCGCCCGTTCGGCTGGCACCCGCCGCGCCTATCTGGATCTGATCGCGCGGGAGCGTGAAAACGGCATAAGCCGCCCGCGCCTGGCCTGCGGCAACCTGGCCCATGCCATCGCCGCCGCGGGAGATGACAAGGCGGGCCTGCGCGCGGCGCGGGGCATGAATGTGGGCATCATCACGTCGTATAACGACATGCTCTCCGCCCATCAGCCTATGGCCGCTATCCGGACCAGATCAGGCTGTTCGCGCGTGAGGTGGGGGGCACCGCGCAGGTGGCCGGTGGCACGCCCGCCATGTGCGATGGCGTGACGCAGGGCCTGCCGGGCATGGAAATCTCGCTGTTCAGCCGCGATGTCATCGCCCTTTCCACGGCGGTGGGGCTGAGCCACGGCATGTATGATGGCGTCGCGATGCTGGGCATCTGTGACAAGATCGTGCCCGGCCTGCTGATCGGCGCGCTGCGCTTTGGCCACCTGCCCGCCATCCTGATCCCGTCCGGCCCCATGCCCTCGGGCCTGCCCAACAGTGAAAAGCAGCGCATCCGCCAGCTCTATGCCGAAGGCAAGGTGGGCAAGGACCGCCTGATGGACGCGGAATCGGATTCCTATCACGCTCCGGGCACCTGCACCTTTTACGGCACGGCCAACACCAACCAGATGCTCATGGAGGTCATGGGGCTGCACCTGCCCGGCTCTTCCTTCGTGCCGCCCAACACGAAACTGCGGCAGGAACTGACCCGCGCCGCCATCCACCGCCTGAGCGAAATCGGCGCGGGCGGCAATGATTACCGCCCGCTGGGCCTATGCGTGGATGAACGCGCCATTGTCAACGCGGCTGTCGGGCTGCTGGCCACGGGGGGGTCCACCAACCTCGCCATCCACCTGCCCGCCATGGCGCGGGCGGCGGGAATCGTGATCGACTGGAGCGATCTGGACCAGCTTTCCGCCATCGTGCCGCAGCTTACCCGCGTCTATCCCAACGGTTCGGAAGATGTGAACGCCTTCCACGCGGTGGGTGGCATGCCCAGCCTGATCGGCTCCCTGCTGGACGCGGGGCTGCTGCACCCCGATATCCTGACCGTGGCGAACGGGGGCTTCGCCGCTTACCGCACCACGCCGCGCATGCGCGATGACAGGCTGGTATGGGAAGAGGCCGGTCCCTCGACCGATGAAAGCATCCTGCGCCCGCCCGCCAACCCCTTCCGCGCCGATGGCGGCATGCGCCTGATGGAGGGCAATCTGGGGCGCGGCATCTACAAGACCAGTTCCGTCGCCCCCGAACGCTGGACGATCGAGGCCCCGGCCGCGGTTTTCGACCATCAGGAAGACGTGCTGCGCGCCTTCCGTGACGGAAAGCTGGACCGGGACGTGGTGGTCGTGGTGCGCTTCCAGGGCCCGGCGGCCAACGGCATGCCGGAACTGCACAAGCTCACCCCCACGCTCGCCGTATTGCAGGACCGGGGCCACAAGGTCGCCCTTGTGACCGATGGCCGCATGTCAGGCGCCAGCGGCAAGGTGCCCGCCGCCATCCATATCGGGCCGGAAGCCTATGTCGGTGGTCCGCTTTCGCTGCTGCGCGATGGGGACATGGTGCGCGTCTGCGCCCGCACGGGCCGCATTGAAATGCTGGTGCCCGAAGCGCAATGGACCGACCGCACGCCCGCACGCCCCCCCGCGCCGGAATTCGGCACCGGGCGGGAACTGTTCGCGCTCATGCGCGGGAATGTGGACAGCCCCGAACGCGGGGCGTCCGCCATCCTTGCCTCCATGGACCGCATGGCCGCACAAGAGAACGCGTAAGCGCGGCCCGTCCGGTCGCGAACGGATATGAAAGGAAGCCAGCCCATGGCCCAGATTCAGGACATCATGACGATCGCCCCGGTCATTCCGGTTCTGGTCGTTCACGACCCCGCCCAGGCGCGCCCCATCGCGGAAGCGCTGGTGGCCGGTGGCCTGCGCGCGCTGGAGGTGACGCTGCGCACCGAATGCGCGCTGGAAGTGATTGCGGAAATGGCCAAGGTGGAAGGAGCCGTTGTCGGCGCGGGAACCGTGCTGAATGGCGATGACCTGAAAAGCGCGGTCGATGTAGGCGCGCGCTTTATTGTCAGCCCCGGCCTGACAACGGATGTGGTGCAGGCCGCGCGCGGTGCCGAAGTGCCGCTGCTGCCCGGCACGGCGAACGCCAGCGACATCATGCGCGGGCTTGACCTTGGGCTGACGCATTTCAAGTTCTTTCCCGCCACGGCGGCGGGCGGCATTCCCGCGCTCAAGGCGCTGTCCGCCCCGTTCGGTCAGGTCCGCTTCTGCCCCACCGGCGGCATCAAGCAGGAAACGGCGGCCGACTGGCTGGCCCTGCCCTCCGTCCTGTGCG
>NZ_BAIO01000277.1 GCF_000613305.1 Komagataeibacter kakiaceti JCM 25156 | reverse complement strand
CCCGCGCGCGCGGCAAGCCGCGCGCCATCGTCCAGGACAAAGCGGTAGTCGGTATCGGGCGTGGGCATGATGTCGCGCGCGCCCGCATGGGCGGCCAGAACACCGGCTTCATCACGCACCGCGCAGTCCACCGTATAGACCAGCACGATCCGCCCGCGCTTGCGGGCGTCGTGGCCACGGCGGAAAACGCTGATCCCGCCCACATCCGCTTCCGCCACGCCCAGCCGCCCGGCCACGGCCTGTCGCAGCGCGGCTTCGGTATGGTCGAGCGGCAGGCGCAGTTCGGTCAGTCTGATCATCGGGTCACGTTCCCATGGTGGTGTGGGCCGGGGCATGGCCTGCGCTGCCTTATCATGCCGGAGGCCAGTACGAAACGTGCCCGGAAACCATCTGGAAACAACTGATTGATAAAACCCGATAAAAGTTTTTGGAGGGCCGCCTTTTGCATCCCCATGCCTTACGGGATGCCCCGCGGGCGGGCCCTGTCAATCAAGGGAATACTGGCGGGGCCTCTCGACCTTCTGCTAGGAAAGTGGCGACACCCCGAGTTTCCCTGACGCTGAACGGATGCTGCCCCATGGGCGAATGCCAGCACAACCATGGCGATGCGGACCATGCGCACGGCCATGATCATGACCAAGATCACGACCACGCCAGCCATGCGGAAGGGCATGCCCATGACTGCGGGCATGACCACGGGCATGGCGGCCTGTTCGGCCACCACCATGTGCATGCGCCCGCATCCTATGGCAACGCCTTCGCCCTCGGCATCGGCCTCAACCTTGTCTATCTGGTAGGGGAGCCGCGTGGGGCGTGCGCAGCCATGCGCTTTCGCTGCTGGCGGATGCGGGGCACAACCTGTCCGACGTGCTGGCGCTGGGGGCGGCGTGGCTGGCGGAAATCCTGTCGCGCCGCACACCCACCACCAACTTCACCTACGGGCTGCGCCGGTCCTCCATCCTCTCGGCGCTGGGCAATGCCGTCGCCCTGCTGGTCGTGACCGGGGGGATCATGTGGGAGGCGGTGCTACGCCTGATCCAGCCCCATCCGGTGGCGGGCGGGGCGGTGATGGTCGTGGCCGGGATCGGCATCTTGGTCAACGGGGGGACGGCGCTGCTGTTCGCCAGCGGCGGGAAGCAGGATCTCAACCTGCGCGGCGCGTTCATGCACATGGCGGCGGATGCGCTCATGTCGCTGGCCGTGGTGGCGGGCGGCGGGCTGATCCTGATGACCGGGTGGCTGCGGATCGATCCTGTCATCTGCCTGCTCGTGTCGCTGTCCGTCATTGTCGCGACATGGTCGCTGCTGCGTGATTCACTGGATATGGCGCTTGACCGCGTGCCGCGTGGCATCGACCCCGCTCAGGTCGAATCCTATCTGCGCACCCTGCCCGGCGTGTGCGACCTGCATGACCTGCATATCTGGCCGCTCAGCACCACCGAGACGGCGCTGACGGTCCATCTCGTGCGCAGGCACGGTGACAATGGCGACGCCGCCGAGGGGCTGCTGCACCGGGCGGCACAGGAATTGCAGGCACGCTTTGGCATCGTTCACCCCACCTTCCAGATCGAAACCCTGACCGATGCCGACCACTGCGTTCTCGCCAGCGCCCAGAGTTTCTGACCCCAAGGTTCATCTGTTGAGCATATTTTCCGATTCCAGCACCAAGATCCTTGCCGCCTGGTGCAGCCTCGCGGTCAGCATGGTGGCGCTGGGCATGAAATACACGGCGTGGCGCGTGACCGGCAGCATCGCGCTGTATTCCGATGCGATCGAGACGATCATCAACGTGGTGTCCGCCATCGCCGGGCTGTGGGCGCTGCGCGTGGCCAGCCTGCCGCCCGACCAGAACCATACCTATGGCCATTACAAGGCCGAGTACCTCTCCGCCGTGGCCGAGGGGGTGCTGGTCGTCATTACCGCCATCACCATCGCGCATGAGGCCTGGGTGGGGTTCCATAACCTGCACGCCCCGATGGACTCCCTGCTTGGCCTGACCTTCAACGGCGGGGCGGGCGTGCTCAACCTTGTCTGGGGCCTGACCATGCTGCGGCTGGGGCGGGCGCATCATTCGCCCGCGCTGGTGGCGGGGGGGCACCATGTGCTGTCCGATGTGTGGGCGTCCGCCGCGCTGGTGTGCGGCTTCATCCTGATCCCGCTGACCGGCTGGCTGTGGCTGGACCCGCTGCTGGCGGCCCTGATCGCGCTGAACGTGCTGCGCACCGGCTGGGACATGATGCGCAGCTCCATCGGGGGCTCATGGACGAAGCCCCGGATTCCGAAACGCTGGGGCAGATCCGCGCCATCATTTCCCAGACCGCCACCGGCGCGCTGGAGGCGCACGACATCCGCGCGCGGATCGTGGGCGCCATGACGTTCATCGAATTCCATCTGGTCGTGCCCGGCACGATGAGCGTCGAGAACGCCCACCATATCTGTGACCGGATCGAGGCCGGGCTCCGCGCCGGGCTGGGGGAGGCGCTCATCAACATTCATGTTGAACCCGAGCGCAAGGCCAAGCATACAGGCGTGCTGGTGCTGCCGTAATCCCGGCCGCAAGGCCGCGCGCACCGCGCGGCACCCGGCCCGATGGCCGGAAAACGATACTCTGGCCCGCGATAAATACGACCCTTTCCCCGCAACCGGATTGCCGCACCCCGGTTTATCTGTCAGTACTGTCCGCCTATCAGTACTGTTACTGAAAGTGCATTGCCGGTCATGCGCACCGACCTTACCGAAATACGCAGGCGGCACATGCGCCATCTGCGCCGTTCCGCCCGCATCACCACCGAACAGTGGCGGCGCAAGCTGGCCTGCTGGGCGGCGGCCGTGATGGTGGGCGTGGTGGCGGTGGCTTCGCCATGGCGGCGGACGCGGCGGCCACGCTGCGCACGCACATCATCCACATCAACATGGATCATGCTGGTCATGACGCCGGGGGGGCTGGCGCTGTCTTCATGGCTTACGCGCACATGGTTCCGCGGCGCGCAGGGCAGCGGCATACCGCAGACCATCGCCACGCTGCATATCGAGAATTTCGCCATCATCGACCGGCTGCTCTCGCTCCGCGTGGCGGGGGGCAAGATCGTGCTGACCACGCTGGGGCTGCTGGCGGGGGCCTCCATCGGGCGTGAGGGACCGAGCGTGCAGGTCGGGGCCGCGATCATGCATGCCTG
>NZ_BAIO01000278.1 GCF_000613305.1 Komagataeibacter kakiaceti JCM 25156 | reverse complement strand
CAGGAACTGAACGTGCAGTCCTGCGCCCTGTGCCGCGCCGACCTGCTGCTGCGCGGGCAGAAGCCGCAAAACATCGCGCAGGGTGATACCCTGCTGGCCGATGGGCATAGGGGGCGACGTTTTGCCCGTATGCTGGCCAATCCCCCTTTCGGGCTGGACTGGCGTCATATCCGCGATGCGATCCGGGCGGAACACGCCCAAGGGTCCGCCGGACGCTTCGCCGCCGGGCTGCCCCGGGTATCGGACGGGTCGATGCTGTTCATGCTGCACCTGCTGGCCAAGATGCGCGCGCCCCGCCACGGGGGCGGTCGCGTGGGCGTTGTCACCCATGCGGCGGCGCTGTGCGGTGGGGGCGCGGAGACGGGAGAATCCGCCATCCGGCGTTATCTGGTGGAGCATGACCTGATCGATACGGTCATTGCCCTGCCCACGGATATGTTCATCAATACCGGCATCGCCACCTATGTATGGATACTCGATAACCGCAAGCCAGCCGCGCGCAGGGGCAGGATCCGCCTGATTGACGCCTCCCCCCTGTGGCGCAGGACGCCGCGCGGTAGCGGTGAGAAGCGGCGCGAGATGGCGGGAACACATCTTGCGGCCATCACACGGGCCTATGGGGCCGATGGTGAACTGGACATCGCCCTGCGGGAGAACGCGGATGGTGCGGCTGAAGCCCTGGCCCTGTTGCCGCGTGACCTGCCGGAAGGGCAATGGCCCCCCGCGAGCGCCATGGAATCACAATCGCCCGATCCGACCGGAGAGGGGGACGACGCCTCTCTTCCCCCCACCAGTGGATGGACACGCCGGGCCGGGTTTTCACGTATCGTGGCGGGGCGGGAATTTCTGTACCGCAGTCTGGTGGTCGAACACCCGGCGCGCGCGGGTGCCCCTGCCCGCACGGTTTTCACCATACCCATGGATCTGGAGCCCCAGGCGTGGTTCACCCGCATGATCCAGCCCCATGACCCCGAAGCACGGCTGGACATGACGCGCGCGGCGGTCGGGTGCGCGATCTCGTTCGCATCCCATTTCCATCGCCCCGTGCTGCCACGCCCGCTGGACGAGATTACGGCGGATCTGCAACGCTCCATGGCCCGGCTCGTCGCGCTGGCGGCGGAGGAGGAAGATGGCGTGGATCGCGATGCGGTCCCCTGATCGCGCCGCGCCCGGGACTTTCTACAGCCCGGCTTTCCCGTATTCATCCAGACGGAGCAGGAAGTCCCCAATCGTGCGGATCTGCGCCGTGTGGTCGAGGATGTGGTAGGCGAAGGATAACGCCCCCGCGCGGCAGGCCCCACGCTGGCGCGGATCGGTGATGACATCGAAATCCGCCGTATGGGCATAGCCGATGAGGCGGCGGATGATCTCGGCTGAGGCGAAACCGATGGTGTCGGCCTCCACTTCCTCCAGGAAGGCAAGCTGCGCCATATGGGATGCGGGACCATAGGCCAGCGGGCGCAGCGTGCCCGGCGGTGGCGCTTCATCGCGGTTCCACAGGGCGAGGAACCGTTCATGGAAACTGGCCCAGAACGCGGCGATGTCGCGCAGCGTGGCCTTGCGCGCCGCAATATCCGGCGTTGCGAAATAATGCAGCACGAGATTGCCGACAAACATGCCGCAATCGAACCCGATGGGACCGTAGAGTGCGAATTCGCCATCAATCACGCGCGTATCCTCGGGCGTGGTCATGATCGAGCCGGTATGCAGATCCCCATGCAGCAGCGCCTGTGGTTGTGACAGGAAGCGCCGGCGCAGGTTCTCGACCGCCAGCAGCGTGGGCGCGCTGGAACGGATGTCGAGCACCAGCGGCGTCAGGTCCGTCTCGTCCCAGTTATTGCGCGGATGGTCGCGATAGGGCTGGTCGAATACGAGATCGAGCGTGATGCGGGTCAGCGCGACATTGCCCGCGAAGATGCGGCGGGCGGCGAATATATCCTCGAACGGCTGGGCGAGCAGCGATGTGCCGAAAGTCGCCTGCGCGATGAAGGTTCCGATGCGCGGGGCGACGTCGGGCCAGTCCAGCGCGCGCATGAGCGCCGTGCGGTAAACCGTGTGGCTGGACAGGCTTTCAACGATCAGGACATGCAGCACCGGGTCGAAATGCAGGAATTCGGTGGTCAGCCCCCCCACCAGCGGCAGGACCGCGCGCAGCCATGTGGCTTCGAAAAACGTGCGGTCCAGCGGCATTTTCCATGTCGGGTCCACGCGCACATGCGGCAGTGACTGCTTGAGGCAGACCTCCCCCTCCGGGCCGCCGACGATGAAGACATTGTTCAGGTTGCCGTCACTGACCTCCCGCACCCGCCACAGATCCGGCGTGCCGCCAAGGCGCCGGGCAACCACGGGTACGCCCGCGATCAGGCCGCGGATGCCCGCCGCGCCCAGCGTGTGATAGGAGGTCTGGTTCATGTCGTTTTCCCTGCCATGCGCCGTATCGGGCGGTCGGGCCACAATTATGGCAAGGTTGCGCGGGGTTCCGGGATATGCAACGCTTTTTTATATTTGTCCCGCGGAAGACTATACACGAATCCGGAGTGGCAAAACCATGGCATCAGGAGCGGCGTCCATGATCAAGGATCCGAAGGTTATTGAACACCTCAACACCCAGCTTACGAATGAGCTGACGGCGATCAACCAGTATTATCTTCATGCCCGTACCCTGCGCCACTGGGGCGTGACCCTGCTGGGCAAGAAGGAATACGAGGAATCGATCGAGGAAATGCGCCATGCCGACTGGCTGATCGAGCGCATCCTGTATCTGGGCGGCCTGCCCAACGTGCAGCGCTACAACCAGATTCTGGTGGGCGAGAATGTTGAGGAAATCCTCAAATGCGACCTCAAGCTGGAAGAAAAGGCGATCGGTGACCTGCGTGAAGGCATCGCCTACTGTGAAAGCGTGCGCGATTATGTCTCGCGTGACCTGCTGCTCAAGATCCTGGTGAACGAGGAAGAACATGAGGACTTCCTTGACCGCCAGTTCGACCTGATCAAGCAGATCGGCATCGAACGCTACATCAAGCTCAACTCCGCCCCCGCGCCCGATCAGGAATAACCATTGCTCCCGCCGGTCGCGGCGGACTGCATTGCACGACACGGGGCCGGATCATTTTCCGGCCCCGTTTGCGTTTGCGCGCCTGTTTCTATGCGCCGGAGGCATGCGCGGCGGCGGCG
>NZ_BAIO01000279.1 GCF_000613305.1 Komagataeibacter kakiaceti JCM 25156 | reverse complement strand
CGGCCGCTGCCGCCCGCCGGCAGCGCGCCCTTACATCTTCTGCTCACCATCGGGCTGCGGGGCGGGCTGGGCGTCGGGCGTCATCTTGCCCGGCGTGGTGGAGTGTTCCACGTCATACGCCGTCGCCTTTTCCTGATAGGTACCCTTCGCGCCGGGATGTTCCTTGTCATACTCGGCTGCCTTGGCCTTGGCTTCCTTGCGGTATTCGTGGCGCTTGTACATACCCGTCACGCAACCGGCGGCGGCCCCCATCACGCTATGGTGGCCCGCCACATGACCACCAACCGCGCCCACCGCGCCATATTTCAGGCAACCACCGGGTTCGGCATGGGCTGCCGTCGCACCCACCAGGGCGGCAACGGCAGCCAGAGTGGCTATTTTATGCATGGATGCATCCTTTTCGCGTGTGTCAGTCTCACCGCTTCAGGCATATCCCATGCGACACATTCTGTCACCTTTCCCATCGGGCGCAAAACCGCCCCCGCCCGTGGGTCAGCGCAGGAAAACCTTGGGCACGCCCTCGCTGTTGAGACATGACATGACCATCACCCCCGTCCATAGCGAAAGTGAAAGCCATGCCGCCGCGCGCGCGCGCCATGTCACCACCGTCTGCGCGCGCATGATCGGCATATAGACGCGGCGGTGGCACCATCTGGCGTTGATCAGGGCCAGCGTGATGAGCAGCAGCTTGGGTGAGAGGTAAGCCCGGCTGCCCACCCGCACCGGGTCATATAAAAACAGGATGACCCCGGAGACCATGGCGATCACGAACGTAATGTGCAGCGGACGCACCATCAACTGCGCGGCGGGCGCCAGACGCGGCGTCATGCGCGGGTTGAGGATGCCAATATCCAGCAGCATGACCATGCCGAAAAACATCGCCATGCTCAGGAAATGCGCGATCCGGATCAGGTAATGTTCCGGCTGGAGCCAGAAATGCAGCATCCGGCTGTCCAGCGCCGTGAGCAGCCAGTAGGGCAGCCTCATGAAGGCGAAGGGGTGGGTGATCATGACGGGCGGTCTCCGTTTGTGTCGGAAATGGGGCATACCACCGGTTGACACTGATAACAATTATCATTACCAAAATTAAGGAACCAGCCGGAAGGGAAGCCGTGACCCGCTTACGGTAGCGTAAAAAATAATAATAAAAATCAGACAGTTCGCTTGTCATACAGCTTTTATGGAAACAGTCATCATGAATACGAAACAGACAATTCTGGCTTTTCTTGTCGCATCGCTCCCCGTTGGCGTCACGGCGGCGCATGCGCGTGAATACCCGATCGGCGGCCCGGTCCATGAACATGACATGGAAATCGCGTCCAGCTACCTGACCGGCATCATGGTCGAACCCATGCCCGCGGGCATGACCGACAACACGAAGCCCGACACCATCCACCTTGAAACCGACGTGCACGCCACGGCGGACAACGTGTGGGGCTACCCCGAGGGCGCATGGGTGCCGTACCTGAACATCGGCTACGTGCTGACCAAGGACCACACGACGTGGAAGGCCGAGGGCACCATGCATTTCATGACCGCCAAGGACGGCCCGCATTACGCCGATAACGTGCAGATGAACGGCCCCGGCCGCTATACGGTGGTGCTGACCTATTCCTCTCCCGAGCAGAACGGCTTCCTGCACCATGTGGACAAGGAAACCGGCACGCCGGGCTTCTGGCAGCCGTTCAGCGAGACGTTCAACTTCGCCTATCCCCAGAAATAAGGGGCGCGTCATGGGACGGATACTGGACAGGATGCGCAGGCTGACATGCTACGTGGGCGTGATTACGGGACTTCTGGCCGCCACGGGCGCGCGGGCGGAAAGCGTGACCGACCTCGCGGGCAGGCAGGTTGACATCCCGGCCAGTGTCCATCGCATCATACTGGGGGAGGGGCGGCTGATCTACGCGCTCGCCCCGCTGGAAAAAGAGCATCTGTTCGACCGGATCGTCGGCTGGCAGGGCGAATTCCGTGGGGCGGATACCCAGAGCTACGACCAGTATGTGGCGGCCTTTCCGCAGGCCGCCAGCATTGCCCTGATCGGCAAGACCACGGCGGATACGGTCAGCCCCGAGCGCGTGCTCGACCTGCACCCCGATCTGGCCATCCTGACGGTATCGGGCCATGGGCCGGGCAAGTCCAGTGAACTGGTGGCCCAGCTTGAAAGCGCGCATATCCCGGTCGTCTTTGTCGATTTCCGCGCCGACCCGCTGCGCGACACCGTCCCATCCATGCAGATTCTGGGCCGCGTGCTGCACCGTGAACACGAAGCCGCCGATTACGTGACCTTCTACCAGTCACATCTCAAGCGCATTACCGCGCGTATCGCCACCGTGCCGCAGGCGCAGCGCCCGAAAGTATTTATCGAGATGCTGGCCGCCATGCGCGAAAGCTGCTGCCACACGGCGGGCCGGGGCAACATGGGCGCGTTCATAGACGCCGCCGGGGGCCAGAACATCGCGGCCCCGCTGCTGCCGGGCTATATTGGCGACATCGACCTTGAAAAGGTCATCTCCTCCGACCCCGACATCTACATAGCCGATGGTACAAAGGGCCCGAAGGCCAGCGGGCCGGGGCTGCGCATGGGGGCCGAGGTCACGCCCGCGCTGGCGCGCTCGTCGCTGCTGGGGGTGATGGAACGCCCCGGCATTTCCAGCCTGCGCGCGGTGACCGATGGCCATGCCTATGGCATCTGGCATTCCTTCTACGATTCGCCATACAATATCCTCGCGGTCGAGGTCATGGCGAAGTGGTTCCACCCCGCGCTGTTCGCTGATGTGGACCCCGATGCCACGCAGCAGGAACTTCATACCCGGTTCCTCCCCGTAGCTCAGGAAGGAACATTCTGGATCAATGCGCGTCCCTGATGATGCCCCGCCATGCACCGTAGCCCCGCCTGAACCCACGCTGTCTGATTACGCCCGGCAGGTGCGCGCGGGCTACCGGGCGCTGCTGCGGCGGCGGGTGGGCATCCTGACGCTTCTGGCCGGCTGATCGCGGGATCGGTCGTGCTGGATTTCTGCCTCGGGCCATCGGGGCTTTCACCAGCGGCGTTGATACAGACCCTGCTGCATCCGCATGACGTGCCGGCGGGGCAGGGGGTCATTGTCTGGCAGATCAGGCTGCCCTACGCGCTCATGGCGGTGTGCGTGGGGGCGG
>NZ_BAIO01000280.1 GCF_000613305.1 Komagataeibacter kakiaceti JCM 25156 | reverse complement strand
CCCGTCCAAGCACCCCGCGCGGTGACCAGCCCGATGGTGGGCGTGGCCTATCTGGCGCCCGATCCGTCCTCGCCGCCGTTCGTGACGGAAGGCCAGCAGGTCAGCGCGGGCCAGACGCTGCTGCTGATCGAGGCGATGAAGACCTTCAACCAGATCAAGGCGCCACGCGCGGGCACGCTGAGCCGCGTGCTGATCCAGTCGGGTGACCCGGTCGAATTCGGCGAAGCACTGGTCATCATAGAGTAATGTTTTCCAAAATCCTGATCGCCAACCGTGGCGAGATCGCCCTGCGCATCCTGCGGGCCTGCCGCGAACTGGGCATTCCCACCGTGGCCGTGCATTCCACGGCCGATACGGACGCCATGTATGTCCGCCTGGCGGATGAGGCCGTGTGCATCGGGCCGCCCGCCAGCCGCGACTCGTATCTCAATGTCGCGGCCATCCTGTCGGCCGCGACCATAACCGGCGCGGATGCGATCCATCCCGGCTACGGCTTCCTGTCCGAAAACGCCGATTTCGCGGAGACGGTGGAAGCCCACGGCATCACCTTCATCGGGCCGACCGCCGAACATATCCGCATGATGGGCGACAAGATCACCGCCAAGACCACCATGCAGGCGCTGGGCGTGCCGCTGGTGCCCGGATCGGACGGGGCGCTGGAAAACCTTGAACAGGCGCGTGAAGTGGCGGCCCGGGTAGGCTACCCCGTGCTGATCAAGGCCGCCGCCGGTGGTGGCGGACGCGGCATGAAGGTCGCCCCCACCGAGGCCGACCTGGAGGAAGCCTGGAGCGTCGCCCGGACCGAGGCCCGCGCCGCGTTTGGCAATGACGAGGTCTATCTTGAAAAATACCTCGACAGACCCCGCCACATCGAACTCCAGATCATGGCCGACACGCACGGCAACGTCGTGCATTTTGGCGAGCGTGACTGCTCGCTCCAGCGCCGCCACCAGAAGCTGCTGGAGGAGGCGGGCTCCCCCGCCCTGACCGCCGCACAGCGTGACGAGATCGGGACGATCGCCACCACTGCCCTGACCGGGCTGGGCTACCGCAACGCCGGGACGCTGGAATTCCTGTACCAGGATGGGCAGTTCTGCTTCATCGAGATGAACACCCGCCTGCAGGTGGAACATCCGGTTACGGAAATGGTGTGTGACGTGGATCTGGTGCGTGAGCAGATCCGCATCGCGGCGGGTGAGCCGCTTGGCTACAGCCAGTCGGATATCCACTTCTCCGGCCATGCCATTGAATGCCGCATCAACGCGGAAGACCCGCAGACCTTCATGCCCACGCCGGGCACGATCACGGTCTATCATCCGCCCGGTGGTCTTGGCGTGCGAATCGACAGCGCGCTGTACGCGGGCTATCGCGTGCCGCCCTATTACGACAGCATGATCGCCAAGCTGATCGTGCGCGCGCCCACGCGCCTTGAAGCCATCGAGCGCATGCGCCGCGCGCTGGATGAATTCGTGATCGAGGGGGTCAAGACGGTCATCCCGCTGCACCGCAAGATCCTTGACGACCCCCAGTTCCGCAAGGGGGATTACACCATCCACTGGCTGGAAAACTTCGTGGCCCGGCAGCAGGGCGACTGACACCCCGGCCCGACACGATGATTCCGGAATGAAATAAAAGTTTTCGGGGGCCGCCCTGTTCCAAGGCGACGTTCCCTGAAGCCTTTTGAAAAAGGGGCCGCCCATATGGGGCGGCCCCTTTTTTCATGTCCCGATCAGGCCATGACCGGATCGAGATAGGGGCTGGAAGCATCGAAGAATTTCTCGTTGTGATCCAGCTCGTAGGAAATCACGTACATACAGATCAGCGCGCTGTCGATTTCCAGCCGCACGCCCAGATTGTCCGCCAGCCCCGCCATCTGCTGGAGGTGGACAATGGCGAATTTGGCCGAACGCGCGGTCCGCCCGTAATGGCCGCCATACCGCCCGCTGAACTGCGCCATGCGCCCCATCATGTCGCTCACCACGCGCTGGGCGTCGGGCGGCAGCAGGTGCCGCTCCAGAATCGCGCGCAGGCGGATCACGTTCAGCCCGATCGTCATGGCCGACAGGATACCCTGCAGGTAGCGTCGATGATCGTATCGGGCGTGTTTTCCGCATCGGTCAGCAGCCGGACAAAGCGGTCCACATTATGTTCGACCACGTACAGCGTGGTGGGCAGCGTGCGGGCGCGCGCGACGTAGCGCAGCCCGCGCAGGATGCCGGTGCGCATCTGCCAGCGCATGTCGTTCGTATCAAAGGGCAGTACCAGCCGGAACGCCACATCGCGTACCACAGCCCGAGGACCAGCGGCATCGCGGTATTGAAGAACGTTATTTCATCCAGCCGGCTCTGGTTGCCCGGCCCGAGCAGGATGGGCAGGAACAGGTTGTAGGACACCGCCCCCAGCACCAGCACGGGATAGGCGAAGGCCAGCCCCCCCGCCAGCATGGGCAGGACCATGCACAGGGCCATGATTTCATAGGTCGTCGGCTCCGCCAGCCGCCACAGCACGAGTATGCCCCCCACGATCGAGGCCACGATCGCGCCGCCCAGGAAGGCGCGGGTGGCCAGCGCCGGTTTTTCCAGCGTGGAGAACAGGCTGCACACGATGGAGACGAACATCATGAACGTCAGCCCCGCCGACCATGACGTCGTGACCCATATGACACCGGACCCGAAAACCGTGACCGAGGCCCGCAGGCTGTTGGTGAAGGCCTGCTGCCAGTCACGGAAGGTCTTGAGCCGGTAATGGAAATGATCGTGCAGCAGCGGGTTGCGGCTGGCGTCGAACTGGATCAGCGCCTGTTCCAGTTCATCGAGCATCTTGCCCAGCGCGTAATTGAGCATGCGCTGCTGCGAGAGCATCTGCCCCAGTTGCGGATCGGTGGGCAGGCTGCCGGGGCGGCCCATTTCCTCATCAAGGGAATCGGCCACGCTCTGCCGGCACGCGGCCTGCAGGTCGGCCAGCCGGGCCAGGACGGGGGCGATGTCATCACTGGCCCCGAGCTGGGGGGCCATGTCCTTGAGAAAGGCCTGCACCTTGCTCGATGTCGCCTTGAAGGCCGCGCCCGGCATGCCGCCCGGCCCG
>NZ_BAIO01000281.1 GCF_000613305.1 Komagataeibacter kakiaceti JCM 25156 | reverse complement strand
ATGCCGCGCCTTCGCTTCGCGTGCGGTGGCGGGCGTCCAGCCCGCGCCCGCAGCCATCACGGCCAGCCCGGCCAGCACGCCGGAATGAAAACGTCGCCTCACGTCCCGTATTCCTTCTCTTTCGCTGCCAGCCCGTGCTGACGATACGAAAGGAAGTTTCTGCCATACACGCCGCCAATGTCACCACGGGCCAGCGTGCGGGCAGCCATGCACGGGCAGCGGTTACCCGCCCGTCAGAAAGGGGACGCCTTCTGCCCCGCGCCCTGCCCCAGATCGGCAAAATGCTGGGTCTCCACGCAGCCACGGAAACGGTCGAGCACCGGCACGCTGCCCGACAGCCCGACGCTCAGGGTGGTGTGATCGCCAAATTTCACCACCGCCATATGGCTCCGCGCCATGGCGTTGAGCAGGCTGGTCAGGTCAGCGGGCCTGATGTCGGCCGCAAGGGTCGTGGCGTCATTGGCCTGCATATGGAACACGCGGGTGTAGGGGCCGACGGTTACGGTCATGTCACCCTTTTCCCCCGTCGCCAGTGTCCAGTGGTCATCGGCGCTGCGGACCTGTAGCGAATCGGCATCGGCGCGGAACATCAGGATCTCGCTTTCCGATCCGGCAATGCACAGGTCGGTATGCACGCCCGCATCTGGCGTGTGGTGGATGGCGACCCAGCCGCCCGCACGCTCGTCCACCAGCATCTGCGAGGGGCTGGGCGCGCTGTTTTCATCTTCCGGCTGCATGGCGACGGGCACGGCCTGCGGCCTGTCATCGTATGACTGGGCCATCGCCCCCACCGGGAGGGAGACAAGCGCCAGCCACGCCAGGAGAAAATTCTGTTTCCTAATCACTTTGCAACAATCCCTATTGTAACAAAGACCGACGAATCGGAGTGGTGAACAAGTTTAGCATCACCGTTTCGTGATGTTGACATATATTGTCACAATTGCGGACACACAGCCCGTCATGGCCCTGCCTGGTTCCCTGCATCACACCAGAATGTCATCGCACGGGATCATGGCAAATCTGCGACAAACTATGTCCATATCCTTCTCCTACCTGCCATGTCGCCCACGGCAATAATAGTAAAGAAGAATTTCATTTTCGCCGCCCGCAGCCCTGCACGGCGTCCGGCCGGCATTGGCCTGCGCCCCGGCCGCCGTTATCATGCCCGGCCAGAACACGCTTTACAGACATGGACAAGGAAGGGAAAACCGGGATGCGCCTGCTACCTGCTGCCATCCTGCAATCGGGACCATCTGCGCCACACCCTGCGCGCGGGCGGCCGACCCGGACTGGATCTTCACCAATAGCGGGCCGGAAGGCCAGCCCATGGTCGTCTCCCATCAGGGGTCGCTGGATGTCATGTTCTACCGCTCGGCCAGCGGCACGGTCGGCCTTGCCATCCACCAGCGCCACGGCCGCTACCGCAACCCGACGGGGGTGCAGACGGCCATGGTCGTGATCGGCAAATTCACGGTGGCGCTCCAGACCTTCCAGACCGGTCAGGGCAACCAGAAATGGGACACGGCGGGTGGCGATCTCAGCCCGGACACCATGCCCGCGCTGGTCGATGCGCTCAGGACGGCGCGGACCGGCACGATCCTCCCCTACGAGCATGAACCGGTTTCCTTTTCCCTGACGGGTGGCGGGGCGGCGCTGGATGATCTGGCCCGCTACGCCCTGGCGCATGGCGAGAGCCTGCCCCCCCCGCTGGGGCCAGTCCCGGCCCCCGCCGCCCCGGCAGGCGTGGACATAGAAAAACTGGCCCATCACCCCTACGACACCCAGCATGGCCGCCGGTTCGTGCTGCCGCAGTACGATATTGCCGCCAACTGTGACCGTGCCCACCTGGAAATGCAGGACACGGATGGGGAATGCATTACCGCCGAGCAGAAAAGCCAGGCAGCCCTGACCGCCCAGTGGACCCATTACGACAGTGACCTGCGCGGGGCGTGCCTGGCGCTGGTGGCCGACCCGGGACGGCTGGAGAAATATCAGGCCCTGCTCATGTGCCTGTCACGTTATCAGGATGACCGCCAGCAATGGCAGCTTGTGTCCGGCTCCAGCGGCAGTGACGACATCATGCCCGCCAAGAACGCGAGAAGGCACGGCCGCCCCGTCCCCGGCGGTCCAGCCGTAATACCCGCAAGTCGTTCATCCCCCAGCCTTGACGCCCGCAATCGCACGCTGGTCGCGGTGGAGCGGGATGTGCCCGCTCCGCCACAGCTTTGCAAAACAGTCCCTTACGGGGTGCGCGCCCTGACTATCCACAGGGCCAGGATTGCCTGTTTTTAGCTGTTTTCCCGGGCATGTGGTTTGCTGGCGGTCGAGTCATCCACGCCCTTATCCACATTATTTACAAAATGATCCACAGTATGGGCATTTATTCCGCGCCATGATGGCCATCGTTCACCCGCGCGCAGGCGATGCGCCGGCCGTCCCGCAGCGACGGATCGACCGTCATTTCGCCACGCGGCACCGGGCCATCGGCTATCCTGTGGCCCGTGCCCATATGGCCCGACCAGGTGGAATAGGACAATGTGCGGTAGGTATCCGCCGCGCAGTTGTACATGACGGAAAACTGGACCGAGGCGAAAGGCAGCCCGTGCCGGAGCATGTCCTCGTCAAAATCCTGTATGAACGTCGCGGAGGAATGGGTGCCGTGAACCTGCACGGAAGCCAGGTCGATATACTCGTTGACGTTGTGCTGATAGGGCGGCAATTTCTGTAGCTTCGCGCCGGCATGCGCGGGTGGGGACGCTGGCCGCCCCTGTTGTGCCTGCGCCATCCGCGCACCAGCCGCCATGCCGCCGCAGGCGAGACCCGCCGCCACCATGACCACTGCAACCCTGTATCCCATTTTCTCCCTTTCATACACGCCGGTCGCGCCGTGCGTGCCAGACCCCGGTTCATGACACTGTTTTGCAGGATCAGCCCGATAGCGGCAAGACAAACAGCCTGAACGCATATTTCCCACTTCCCCGACAACCAGATAACGGGAGCAGTCCATGCACTCCCCTTTCCCATATACGCCCCGTATCCTGCGCCTTGCCGCCGTGCTGCTGTCGGTCACGGGGGCGGCGCGGGC
>NZ_BAIO01000282.1 GCF_000613305.1 Komagataeibacter kakiaceti JCM 25156 | reverse complement strand
GACCGAGCGTGCGCATGCCCAGCATGGCCGCCTGCCCCACGGCGCCGCCCATGAGGTCGGCAAGGCGCACCAGCACGCCGCGCCCCGTCTCGACCCGTTCCAGCGCCTGCTGGAGTTCGGTAATACACGCGCTGTCCAGCGTCAGCGGTGCCAGTTCGTTTGAGGAACCTGCACTCATTACAATGCCCTTCGCCTGATCTTCCGTAACAGTCCGGACCGGCCCGCCCCTGCCCCGTGGTGACGGGGCGTGGATGGGGGCCGGTCGCTACGCCCATGCGGCAGTTCCCACCGTTTCAGCACCATGATGCCCGTCTTGCAATGCGCATCACCGTACCTGCTGGCATGAAACGCCTGCCTCCGTTAGCTGTTCCAGCCGCCCATGGCGCACAGATGCCGCCAGTGCGCGTCCGAAACCGGCACGACGGACAGACGCGACTGACGCACCAGCGCCAGATCCGCCAGCGCGGGATCGGCCTTGATGGCGGCCAGCGTGACCGGGCGCGGCATGGGGCCGATGGCGCGCACGTCCACGCAGACCCACCGGCCATCATCCGCCGTGGGGTCCGGGTAGGCGGCGCGCGCCACCTCGACCACGCCCACGATCTCACGGCCCACGTTGGAATGGTAGAAGAAGGCGCGATCCCCCACCGCCATGGCGGCGAGGTTCTTCTTCGCCTGGTGGTTGCGCACGCCCGTCCAGGGTTCCACGCCATTCGCAACCTGCTCGGACCATGAAAAGGCGTCCGGCTCGGACTTGATCAGCCAGTAGGCCATGCGTCTTTTCACTCCACCCGCATGCAATCACGAAAAACTGAACGGAACGGACGGATCACAACGCTCTCGAACAGTTCCACCTTGGCGTACGGGTCTTCGGCGGCAAAGCCCTCGGCCGCGGCGCGGTCGGCCACATCGACCACCAGCAGGCTGCCACAGGGGCGGTTTTCCGCGTCCAGCAGCGGGCCACCATGCACCAGATGCTGTTTCCACCGCTCAAGATAGGCCAGATGGCGTTCACGCGTGGCCTTGCGGGTTTCAAGGCAGCCGGGTTTATCCGTGCAGACGATGGCAAACAGCATGTTTTCTCCTCCTGGGGCGGGACCGTACCATGATTGGGACAGGACTGGCCGTGTCTTTTTTAACGCGATAGTGTAGAGCAGCAAAACGCCAGCCCCTACCCGACCGCGGGCCATGGTATGATTTTTCTCGACCGTTTTCATCGCAGGGACACGGCCCCCCGCACGGATGGATCAACCTTGAACGCAACGCAAAGCCTGACCGCACGAACCGGCAACCTATTCCACCGCTATGCCAATCCGGGGCGTTTCCTGCGCATGGGGGCACGGCTGCAGCCATGGCTGACATGGCCCGCGCTGGTCCTGTCCGCCGCCGGGATCGCGTGGGGGCTGTTCTTCTCCCCCGCCGACTGGCAGCAGGGCGACAGCGTGCGCATCATGTACGTGCATGTGCCGACGGCATGGCTGGCATCTTCCGGTTACATGGGCATCGCCATCTGTTCCGTGCTGTCGCTTGTCTGGCGGCACCCGCTGGCGGATCTGGCGGCGGTCGAGATCGGGCCGGTGGGCGCGGCCATCACCGCCGTATGCCTTGCCACTGGCTCGCTATGGGGCAAGCCGATGTGGGGCACGTGGTGGGTGTGGGATGCGCGGCTGACCTCGGTCCTGGTGCTGTTTTTCCTGTATCTGGGCCATATCGCGCTGATCCGCGCGTTTGACGAACCGCAGCGTGGCTACCGGGCCGCCGCCATTCTGGGGCTGGCCGGGGCCATTGACCTGCCCATCATCAAATTCAGCGTGCAGTGGTGGAACACCCTGCACCAGCCGGACAGCATCACCGTGACCGGCGCGCCGACCATGTCCACCTCCATGCTGTGGCCGCTCGGGCTGACCACGCTGGGTTTCACGCTGGGCTTTGGCGCGATCGTGCTGGCCCGCCTGCGCGCCGCCGTGATGGAAAGCCGCGTGCGCACGATCCTGGCCGCCAACCGGGGCCGCCAGTCCGCCCCCCAGCCTGACGGTACTGCCCGATGACCCACCTGCTATATCGTGGCCGCCTATGGCCTGACCATTGGCGTCGCATGATCCTTTCGGTCAATGCCGCGCTCCGGCTGCGTCGGGCGCGCGCACGTCTGGCCGCGATCGAACAGCCCCGCCGGACACGCCAGCCGTCATGACCCGCAAGAGCCGACGCCTGTGGCTGGTGGTTGCGTGCATGATCGGGCTTGGATCCGCCGCCGCCCTGACCCTCAATGCCTTTTCCTCCAACATCGTGTTCTTCATGGCGCCCTCGCAGGTACGGGCCAAGGCCCCGCCGCCCGACCGCACGATCCGCCTTGGCGGCATGGTGGTGGCCGGTAGCGTGCGGCGTGAAACGCTCAGGGATTCCCCCATCGCCATCTTCGACGTGACCGATGGACAGGCCGCCGTGACCGTGCGGTACGAGGGCATCCTGCCCGACCTGTTCCGTGAGGGGCAGAGCGTGGTGGCGGTGGGCACCGTCAACCGTGACGGCACGTTCCGCGCCAGCGAGGTTCTGGCCAAGCATGACGAGACCTACATGCCCAAGGAAGTGGCCGAGGAACTGCGCCGCAGCGGCAAATGGGATCCCCGCTTCGGCAAGGCCCCCGACGCCGCGAGCTGGAACACCATGACCGCCGCGGACGCCGGAAAGAAACCGGCCACCCCGACAGCTGACGGAAACTGACATCCGCAATGAACCCGGAACTTGGAAATTTTGCACTGGCGCTGGCCTGCTGCATGGCCATCGGACAGGCCACCCTGCCACTGATCGGGGCGAACCGGCGTGACGGCCGCCTCATGGCGCTGGCCCCCGCGCTGGCGGTGGGCCAGATGCTCGCGCTGGTCACGGCGTTCGCCTGCCTGATCCACGCCGCCATCACCAACGATTTTTCGGTGCAGAACGTGGCCGCCAACAGCGCGGTCAGCAAGCCGCTGCTGTACAAGATCACGGGTGTATGGGGTAACCATGAAGGCTCGGTGCTGTTATGGGCGCTAATCCTGTCCATATGCGGCGGGGCCGTGGCGCTGTTCGGGCGCAACCTGC
>NZ_BAIO01000283.1 GCF_000613305.1 Komagataeibacter kakiaceti JCM 25156 | reverse complement strand
CGGTATTCCGGGTCGCCCGGCCCCATGCCGGCGCGCACGTAATCCAGCGTGGTGGCGAAGCCGGACAGGTCGGGCTCCTGCGGCAGGTAGCGCATGGTGGTGCCGGGCTGCACGAAGCGGGTGCCGTCATCAGCCTGTATCTCACCCGCCGCGATGCGCAGCAGGGTAGACTTGCCACAGCCATTGCGCCCGACAAGGCAGATGCGCTCGCCCGGGGCGACGCCGAAACCCGTGCCGTTGAGCAGCGGCGCGCCGCCAAGGGTCAGGGTAATATCCTGAAGGAGAAGAAGGGGAGGAGAAGCCATGGCCGCTTATGTCTCCACAACCGGGCTGCGCGCAAGGCTGGTGTGAGGGTTCAGGTCTCCGCCGTGGCCTGCAGGATGTTCAGGAAGGACAGCCCCCAGCCCAGCGCCGTGCGGTCGGCGATGGCGTTCCAGCAGGCCTGCCAGCGTTCGCGCCGTTCGGTAAGCGACATGGCCAGCGCGCGTTCCAGCGCATCGGCCATGTCGTCATGGTCCAGCGGGTTGACCAGCAGGGCGGCGTCAAGCTGCCTTGCCGCCCCGGCCAGACGTGAGAGGACCAGCACGCCGGGATTTTGCGGATCCTGCGCCGCGATGAATTCCTTGGCGACCAGATTCATCCCGTCGCGCAGGGGCGTGATGTAGCCAATATCCGCCAGCCGCATGTACCCGGCCACCGTGGGGCGCGGGCTGCCGCGGGTAAGAAAGCGCAGCGGGGTCCAGTCCGCCTGCCCGCAATGGGCATTGAGCTTGCCGATCTGGTGTTCCAGCCGGTTGCGCAGCGCCTGGTAGCTGGCCACGTCCGTCCGGCTTTCCGCCGCGATCTGGAGGAATGTGACCTGACGCTGGCGTGTGGGATAGGTTTCAAGCAGGCGTTCGTACCCGGCCAGACGATGGTCCAGCCCCTTTGTCGGGTCCATGCGGTCCACGCCGAATATCAGCCTCCGCCCCGCGAGCGAACCCGAAAGCCTGCGCAGGTCTTCCGTCTCCATGGCGGCGGCGGCGGTGCTGGCGAAGGTGCGGGGGTCGATCTCGACGGGGAAGGTGCCGACGCGGACCCTGTGGCCTTCAAACAGCAGGGTTTCCCCATCCACCGTGACCGCGCCCGCCGTGCGGCTGGCGGCGAATATGAAATTGGCGGTGTCATCGGCGGTCTGGAAGCCCAGCAGGTCCGCCTTCAGCAGGTCACGCAGGAAGGTGCCCCCGTCGGGTGCGGTGGCCAGCATGTCGGGCGCGGGAAAGGGGGTATGCAGGAAAAAGCCGATGGGCTGGCGCACGCCATGGCGGCGCAGCAGGGCGGCCAGCGGCAGCAGGTGGTAGTCATGAATCCAGATGATGTCATCCGTGCGCAGCAGCGGCAGCAGGTTTTCGCAAAACCGTTCATTGACCGACCAGTAGGAAGCCAGCTCGCGCCGCTCGAAATGAATGCATTCCGGCAGGGAATGCATGAGCGGCCACAGGGTGGAATTGGAAAAGCCGGTGTAATAATTGCGGTGTTCGGCGGGTGTCAGGCCGATGGTGGCGTATTCCACGCCATCGGCCTTCTGGATTTCGGGGGGGAGGTGGGCCGCGTCGGGGTGACAGACCCCGTTCCAGCCGAACCACATGCCGCCCTGCCGGGCCAGCAGGTCTTTCAGCACCACCGCGAGCCCGCCGGGGCGCAGGCCCTCCGTGGGAACGGGAACGCGATTGGAGACGATGACCAGCCGTTTCATGTGCCCTCTCTGTAAGCTGTCATAGCGGATCAGCCCCGTCCGGGTACGCGGCCAGGAACCGCAACATATACGCAAGAAGGGACGGAGGGGAGGACACGGGCGCGGATACAGGCATGCAGGGGGGTCAGTTCAGCGGCACACCGCCTGAAACAGCCTGATAGGTGGAAACGGCCAGCGTAAGGGGTTCGAAAGGCTTGGTGATGACGAAGGCGGGTTCGATCGTATCGCCCGTCAGCAGGCGTTCGGGGTAGGCGGTGACGAAAATGACCGGAATGTCCTGATGGCGCAGGATGCTGGACACGGCGCTCATGCCATCACCGCCATCGCCCAGGTTGATGTCGGCCAGGATCAGGCCGGGCCGGGTCTCGCGCGCCAGACGGACGGCTTCCGCCTCGCTGCTGGCGACGCCGGCTATGGTATGGCCGCACTGGCGCACCAGTTCCTCTATGTCCATGGCGATGATGGGTTCATCCTCGATGATCAGGACACTCGTCTGGGCACATGAACGCAGGCGGGCATGGGCTTCTTCCAGCATGGTGGTCGCCTGTCCGGGCGCAAGTGACAGCACGCGCGCGGCGTCGGTTATGCTCAGTTCCTCGAGGGCGGTGAGCAGAAGCAGCTTGCGCGCCTGCTGCGACATGCCATCTTTCGGTTCAGCCGTCCTGCATCCCTGTGCGTGATGGCGTGATATCCATTGGTACAGGCGCAGCTGGGCGGCATGGAAGGATCGTCCACCGCCATGAGTTCGCGCAGGCTTTCGGCCACCAGAAGGTCGCCGCTCGACTGGCTGCCACACAGTGCGCGGGCGTAACGCCGGGCATAGGGCAGGGCGCGAAGCAGGTCTTGACGCCGTGATAGCGACATGAGGCATTCATCTCCCCAGATAAATTGTTACACCCGGATCATGACAGCGTTACACTGTGCTGCAAGACTTGATAGAGTAAACAAACTGGAAGCCAGAATACCACCCGATCCGTCCATGGTCACGCACTTGCGTGGCGAGATGCTGGCTCTTTTGCCACAATTGCGCAGTTTTGCCCGGTTTCTGACCGGGCAGGTCGCATCGGCGGATGATCTCGTGCAGGAAACGGTGCTGCGCGCGCTGGGCGCGCTGGATCAGTTCACGCCGGGCACGAGCATGAAGGCATGGCTGTACACCATCGCGCGCAACCTGTTTTATGAACAGGCCCGCCACGGGCGGCGCGAGCGTGATGTCATGTCCGATTATGCCCGCCGGCCCGACCAGCCCGAAAATGCCGGGACGGAACGCGCCGATGACCTGCGTGACCTGGACGGGGCGCTGTGGCGTCTGTCGCCGCGCCTGCGCGAGGCGCTGGTGCTGGTGG
>NZ_BAIO01000284.1 GCF_000613305.1 Komagataeibacter kakiaceti JCM 25156 | reverse complement strand
TCACGCCCAAAGCCGCCCCGCGGCCCGTGTCCCGTGCGGACGGGGCCGGGCGGAAGGACCGGATTTTCCCAGCATCCAGAAAAGAGGTGACACCGATTGAACAGAGTGATGCGGAGCTTCTTCCCCTCCTGCCGCAGGCCGAAGATGGGGAAGACTGGATGCCCGTGCCCAAGGCGCGGCACCAGCGTGGCGAACGCCCCCGCCCGGTAAGCCGTGGCTTCGCCTTTCCCCTGCCCGATATCCACAGGCAGACGGAACGCGGGCTGTTCCGCCCCGCGCCGCCGCTGCCCGTGCGTGTTTCCCGTCCCCAACAGACCAAGGTGAGTATCATGACCAAGTCGAACGCGAACCCCATCAATGACGCCCCCCTCACGCCCTCCACCGATGGTTCCCCCACCATGGAGGAAATGTTCATGATCCTGGGTGGCCGGGCGACCGATCGGCTGACCCCCAAATCCACATTGCGTGATGCCCTGTCGCGCCGCAGGGATGACGACGAATCCTGAGGCGGCGCGGTTTCCCGCCTTTCCCTCCACCCGGCGGCCCGCCGGGCGCGAAGGACGGACACAGGCGTGCCGGTTGAGGCAGGAACGTGCGGGCCCCATCCACGGGGCGGCGCGACCGGCCACGCGGTTGTCCGAACCCGTAGGACCTGTTTGAAGTGACATGGACTGTTCTGATGCACGCGAACGGCAGGCGTGCTGCCCCTCTGACAGTTTTTGAGCGTAACTTTCTGTTTTTGCCGTTTATTTCGGACGAGTGGTTTTATGTCAGAGGTTGAGTCGCCCGCATCGGCGGATTCGGCGTGGTCGCGCCGGCTGGAGCAGTTTCTGGCTTCGCGTTCGGGAATCATCATGGTGGTGGCCTGCGCCCTGACCGCCATGTTCGCGGCCACCACGGTCACCCTCTCGCCCAATCAGCAGCTGGTCGTGGCTGGCGCCCTTCTGGGGGTCTTCTTCATCGTCGGGCGGAAGAAGACCCGGCGCGTACAGGTTTTTCTGGAGGTGCTGTCGGCCATCGTCTCGCTGCGGTACCTGACATGGCGGCTGACGGATACGCTCTATTTCAACACATGGATCGAGATCGGGCTGGGCACGCTCCTGCTTACGGCGGAACTCTATTCCCTCGTGATGCTTTTCCTGAGCTATTTCCAGAGCATCTATCCACTGG
Organism: Komagataeibacter kakiaceti JCM 25156; assembly: GCF_000613305.1. Next base: position 1,901 of record NZ_BAIO01000284.1, on the reverse strand, counting down.
GGCGCGCGCCGATCCCGCTGCCGGACAACCCGGCCGACTGGCCCACGGTGGATGTCTATATTCCCACCTATAACGAAGACCTGAGCATTGTCCGCCTGACCGTGCTGGGCGCGCTGGGCATGGACTGGCCCCGCGACAAGCTGAACGTCTATCTGCTTGATGACGGCAGGCGGCCGGAATTCGCCCTGTTCGCCGAAGCCTGCGGGGCGTCCTACATTTCCCGGCCCACGAACGAATACGCCAAGGCGGGCAATTTCAATAACGCCATCAAGCGTTCCTCGGGCGAGTTCATCCTGACGCTGGACTGCGATCATATCCCGACCCGCGCCTTCCTGCAGATCGCCATGGGCTGGATGGTGGGCGACCCCAAGATCGCGCTGCTGCAGACGCCGCACCACTTCTATTCCCCCGATCCGTTCCAGCGCAATCTGGCCGCGGGCTTCCGCACCCCGCCGGAAGGCAACCTGTTCTATGGCGTGATCCAGGACGGAAATGATTTCTGGGATGCGACATTCTTCTGCGGGTCATGCGCCATCCTGCGGCGTGTCGCGATCGAGGGGATCGGCGGTTTCGCGACCCAGACCGTCACCGAAGACGCCCATACCGCCCTGCGCATGCAGCGTGAGGGCTGGTCCACCGCCTATCTGCGCATTCCGCTGGCGGGCGGGCTGGCCACGGAGCGTCTGGTTACCCATGTCGGCCAGCGTGTGCGCTGGGCGCGCGGCATGCTGCAGATTTTCCGTATTGATAACCCCCTGCTGGGGCCGGGCCTGAACTGGGGGCAGCGGCTGTGCTACCTGTCGGCCATGCTGTCCTTCCTGTTCGCGGTGCCGCGCGTGGTGTTCCTGACCGCGCCGCTGGCCTTCCTGTTTTTCGGGCAGAATGTCATCGCCGCATCGCCCGTGGCCGTGCTGGCCTACGCCGTGCCGCACATGTTCCACGCCATCGGCACCGCGTCGCGCATCAACAAGGGCTGGCGCTATTCGTTCTGGAGCGAGGTGTATGAAACCACCATGGCGCTGTTCCTGGTGCGCGTGACGATCGCCACCCTGATCAACCCCTGGCGGGCGAAATTCAACGTCACGCACAAGGGCGGGGTGCTGGAAAGCGGGTATTTCGATCTGCGCGCGGTCTATCCCAATGTCATCATGGGCGCGCTCATGTTCATCGGGCTGCTCCGGGGGCTTTACGGGCTGGCGTTCGAGCATGTCGATTTCATCGCCCGCCGCGCCTATGTGCTCAATTCCTTCTGGCCACGCTCAGCCTGCTGATCATTCTCGCCGCCATCGCCGTGGGCCGGGAAACCCACCAGAAGCGCTACAGCCACCGTATCCGCGCCAGCCTGCCGGTCAGCGTGACCACCGCCGACGGCATCGTGGTCGAGGGCGTGACCGAAGATCTGTCCATGGGCGGGGCGTCGGTCCACATGACCTGGCCCCAGCCATAGTGGGGCCGCAGACGGTCGAGATTCATGTCAATATCGAAGGTGAGCGTCTGCGCCTGCATGCGCATGTGATCCGCAGCCGGAACGGCCAGTGCGTGTTCCGGTGGGACATCGGCTCCCTTCAGGAAGAAGCAAGTATCATCCGCATCGTGTTCGGTCGTGCTGATGCGTGGGTGGACTGGAACAATTACGGAAATGATCGCCCGCTGCGGAGCCTGTGGGATATTTTCGTCTGTATTCTGGGCCTGTTCCGTCTGTCCGGGCGTCTTGCTCCCCGCAAGGCGGCCCGCCATCCCAGTTTGAGTGAGGAAAATGTGTCGACGGATGAAGCCGCACGCGCCCAGCGCACGAACAGGGCCGGGATGCTGTCTGGTTCACGTAGCCTGAAAATGATACCGCTGCTGGCCATGCTGGCCTGGGCGACCACGGCGTACGCAGCGCCCGACCCCGCGACCGG
>NZ_BAIO01000285.1 GCF_000613305.1 Komagataeibacter kakiaceti JCM 25156 | reverse complement strand
CCATGAACACATGCTCGACCGGCAGGATGGCCGACAGTTCGGCGGTCAGCGGCAGCAGCGCGTCACGGCGCACGAGGTCCGTCTTGTTCAGCACCAGCCACAGCCTGCGCTTCTGCTCCGCCAGCCGCGTGGCGATGGCGCGCAGCGCCTCGGTCATGCCCGCACGGGCATCCACGATCAGCAGCGTGATGTCCGCATCTTCCGATCCGGTCCATGCCGCCGCGACCATGGCGCGATCCAGCTTGCGCCGGGGCTGGAAGATGCCCGGCGTATCCACCAGTAGGATCTGGGTATGGTTGCGCATGAGAATGCCCAGCACCCTGAAGCGCGTGGTCTGCGCCTTGGGGCTGACAATGGACAGCTTGGTGCCCGCCATGCGGTTGAGCAGCGTGGACTTGCCCGCGTTGGGCGCCCCCACGATGGCCACGAAACCGCAGCGTGTCGTCGTGTCCTGATCCTGACCAGTCATTGTCCGTGCCCTTTACGGTCGGGGGTGGGGGCGGCCTGCCGTTCCGCGCCAAGCTGGCGCAGCAGGTCGGATGCGGCGTCACTTTCGGCGGCGCGCTTGCTTCCGGCCACGCCCTGCCCGGTTTTTCCCTGTACGTCCACCGCAATGACGAAACGCGGCGCATGCGATGGGCCATCGGATGAGATGACGCGATACTGCGGCAGCGCCAGTCCGCGCGCCAGCACCCATTCCTGCAGCGCGGTCTTGGGGTCCTTGGGCGGATGCGCCTGCGCCACGATGGAATCATTCCACATCCTGCGCACGAAGCCGCGCGCGGGCTCCAGCCCGCCATCGAGATAGATGGCCCCCAGAATCGCCTCCACCGCATCAGCCAGCACGTTGGCCGTCTGCCGCACCCCGGCCCGCGCCTCATGCTCGGCCACGTCCAGCGCCGCATGCAGGTCCATCACCTGCGCGATCCGGGCCAGCACCGTGCGTGAGACGAGATGGGCGTGGCGGGGCCCAAGCGCGCCCTCCTGCTCATGCGGGAAGCGTTCGAGCAGCCACTCCGCCATGAGCAGGCCAAGCACGCGGTCGCCTATGAATTCCAGCCGTTCGTTGGAGCCGGCACCCCGTTTCGCCACGCTCTGGCGCGTGCGGCGTCCGCCATTGCGTTCATGCGCGGCGGAGCGATGCGTCAGGGCCTGCAAAAGCAGGGCGGGCTGGACGAAGTGATAGTCCAGACAGGCTTCCAGCCGCCGGATTTCAGCAGCCGGGACACGCGCGGCCTCCATGGTCAGTGAACCCCCATGAACAGGCGGTTCCACCTGATTTCGGCCGGCCAGTACCAGAACTGCCAGAACGGATGCATGCCATCGACGGACATGAAGATCCATTTGGCCTGCCCCACCAGGTTCTCCATGGGCACAAAGCCGAGATCCTGCGGCTCATCCCCCATGAAGCGGCTGTCAGCGCTGTCATCACGGTTGTCGCCCATGGCGAAGAAATATCCCGGCGGCACGACGTATTCGGGCGTGTCGTTCTTGCCGCCTCATCGGTCAGTTTGAGGATGTCATGCGCGACCGGCCCACGCCCGCCACTGCCGGGCAGGATCTCGCGGTAGCGATCCCCCTCCATATGGGTGCGGTGCTCGTCTATCGCCACATATTCGCCTTCCGGCTCACGCGGGGCTTCCTGCCCGTTTATGTAGAGATGGCCTTCACGCATCTGGACATGGTCACCGGGCAGCCCGACGATGCGCTTGATATAGTCGATCGACGTATCCTTCGTGAAGCGGAAGACCGCCACGTCGCCACGGTGGGGCGCATGGTCGAAGATCCGCCCCTGGAACAGGTTGGGTGAACCGGGCAGCGCGAAACGGGAATAGCCATAGCTGTACTTGGCCACCCACACGTAATCCCCCACCTGCAATGTCGGATCATGGAACCCGACGGGATGTTGAACGGTTCGAACAGCACGGTGCGCACGCTTATGGCCAGCAGGCCCGCGATGACAATGGTGCGCAGCAGTTCAACCAGCCCGCCCTCCCGACGGGACGGGCCGGTTCGCGACGGGGAGGAAAGGGTCTTGTTATCGTCCATGGGCATAATTGTTCTTTAATCCGGATCTGGTATCGACCGGACAGCGACCGCCGGACGAATAACGTGCGGATCAAGCCCACGCGCCACCTGCCTGTCAAGCATTGCCCGCATGGGGGCCACGCGATCAGGCCGCGCCAGCTTTTTCCGCCATGATCATGACCTGCGCGAAGGCATAGGGATGCTCGTCCGTCATGGTCAGGAAAATCCGCGTGTCAAACCCTGCCGGCCGCAGCGTTTCCAGCCGCGCCAGCGCCCCGCCCGAAAGCCGCATGACTGGCTGGCCGCCGGGCAGGTTCTCAACCCCCATGTCGTGGTGGTACACGCCCTGGGCAAAGCCCGTGCCCAGCGCCTTGGCGCAGGCTTCCTTCGCCGCCCAGCGCTTGGCATAGGTGCCAAGGCGGGCAAGGCCCTGCCTGCGTTCGGCCGCCGCCTGTTCGGACGCGGTGAACACGCGCCGCATGAAGCGCGGGCCATGGCGCAGCAGCACCGCCTCGATCCGCCTGACATCGCACAGGTCGGAGCCCATGCCGATCAGCATGGCCTAGCCCCTTGCCCGTTCAACCTGCACCACGCCCTTGGCGGCGCGCAGCCCCACCATGATGGCGGTCAGGTGGCGCAGGTCGCGCACCTCGATATCCGCGAGGATTTCCATGAATTCGAGCTGGCGGTTGACGATGCGCAGGTTGACCATCACCCCTTCATGCTTGGCGGCGATGTTCGTCAGCGTGGCCAGCATGGCCGGTTCATTGGCCGTGACCACGCTCAGCCTGCCGGTATGGTGGCCGGTGGCGTTGCGGGCGATCAGGTCGTAATCCCAGTCGAGATCCATGAACCGCTCGGGCGTGGCGGCAAAGGTTTCCAGCGTCTGGCACCCCTGCGCATGCACCGTAATCCCCTTGCCGGTCGAGACGATGCCCACGATCCGGTCACCGGGCAGCGGATGGCAGCACCCGGCGAAATGGACCGCCATGCCAGCCCCACCCCGGCCAGCGCCATGCCCGCCGCGGC
>NZ_BAIO01000286.1 GCF_000613305.1 Komagataeibacter kakiaceti JCM 25156 | reverse complement strand
TCCAGCCACGGGCAGGGCCGTGGCGGCGGCGGCAGGTCAAGCCTGCGTGCGGTGGCGGGCGCGTGAATGACCATGATGGCGGGCCATTGCGGCAGTTCGCGCCGTATGTCCGCTGCCGTCATGGACACGATCTCCCCCTCCGGGGTCAGGACCGACCACGCGCCGTGGCGGGGAATGATCGCCGGTGCGCTGTCCGGCAGGGGCGGGGTGTCTGGCATGTCGGTACATGATATAGCGTAAGTGGCGTCTGTCGCCCGCCGCGTGTCATGTCATTCCCGTTGCCGCGCCCCGTGGTGTGGAATAGGATGGATTGACCCGCGTCATTCCTGTCCATAGCTTGCCGGTCCATGTCAGAACAGCATCGTCCCCTTATCTCTCCCCTTCCCAAATCCTGGCCGTTCGAGGAGGCCGCCAAACTGTCCGCGCATGTCGGCGCGCGCGCGGTCACGGCGGCGCGGCCCGTGCTGCTCGAAACCGGATATGGCCCGTCGGGCCTGCCCCATATCGGCACGTTCGGGGAGGTCGCGCGCACATCATGGGTACGGCAGGCCTTTACGAAGCTGACCGGCCTGCCCACGCGGCTGCTGGCGTTTTCGGATGATATGGACGCCCTGCGCAAGGTGCCCGAAAACGTGCCCAACCAGGACATGCTGCGCCAGTTCATCGGCAAGCCGCTTTCCCGCGTGCCGGATCCGTTCGGCACGCACGATTCCTTTGCCGCGCATAACAACGCCCGGCTCCGCGCGTTTCTGGACGGTTTCGGCTTCGAATATGAATTCGCATCCTCCACCCGGTATTATGAAGGCGGCCGTTTTGACGCCGCCCTGAAGCGCGTGCTGGAAGTGCATGACGAAATCGTGGCCGTGATCGCGCCCACGCTGGGGCAGGAACGGCGCGCCACCTATTCCCCCGTGCTGCCCATCCACCCGCGCACCGGCCAGGTCATGCAGGTGAAGATGGACGCCATCGACCCCGTGGCGGGCACCGTGCGCTGGACCGATGAGGAGGGGGAGACGTTCGAGACCCCCGTGACCGGCGGCCATGCCAAGATGCAGTGGAAGGCCGACTGGGCCATGCGCTGGTACGCGCTGGGTGTTGATTACGAAATGTCGGGCAAGGATCTGATCGACAGCGTGCGCCTGTCGGGCAAAATCTGCCGCATCCTTGGCGGCCAGCCGCCAGCGGGCCTGACCTATGAACTGTTTCTGGACCAGAACGGGCAGAAAATCTCCAAGTCCAAGGGCAATGGCATTTCGGTCGAGGAATGGCTGCGTTACGCCCCGGCGGAAAGTCTGGGCCAGTACATGTTCAACGCCCCGCAGCGCGCCAAGCGGCTGTTCTTTGACGTGATCCCCAAGGCGACGGATGAGTATCTGGCCCATGTGGGCAAGGCGAAGACATTCGCCCCTGAGGATCCGGCCCTGCTGACCAATCCGGCATGGTTCATTCACAAGGGCGAAATCCCGGCTGACGCGGGCAGCCCCGTCACGTTCGCCATGCTGCTCAACCTGGCTTCCGTCGCCAATGCCGAGACGCCGGATGTGCTGTGGAAGTTCATCCAGCGTTACGACCCCGCCGCCACACCGGAAAGCTGCCCCATGCTGGCGCGTCTGGTGGATCACGCCATTGTCTATTACGCCGATTTCGTCCGCCCGACGAAGCATTATCGCGGCCCGGACGCGCATGAGCGCAAGGCGCTGGCCGATCTGGCCGAAGCCCTGCGCGGGCTGGAGGGGGAAGATGCCTCCCCCGATACCTGCCAGAACCTGGTGTTCGAGATCGGGAAGACCCATGGCTTCGAGCCGCTGCGCGCGTGGTTCGGCTGTCTGTACGAGGTGCTGCTGGGGCAGAAGGAAGGCCCGCGTTTCGGGATTTTTGTCGCATTGTACGGGATCACGGAAACCGTGGCCCTGATCGAGGCGGCCTTGACCCGTGACGAAAGGGCGGCAGGCTAGGGGCCAGCCATGGCCGAACACCCGCGCCACGACGCCACGGCTCCGCGCGATACGGATGGGAAGCCCGATGGAACAACACCCCCGCCCGCCAGCAGGCGGGGGGTGCTGCGCCATCTGCCCCACATACTGGGGCTGCTGCTGCTGGTGGCCGCCATCGTGGTGGTCCAGCGTGAGGTGCGGCACCTGCACTGGCATGACATAAGCCAGGCGCTGGCCGCCATACCGGCGGCGACATTATGGGCAGGGGCGGGGTTTACGCTGCTGTCCTACCTTGTCCTGTCATTTTACGACTGGCTGGCCGTGCGGCAGGTGGGGTGTCCGCTCTCCTTCCGCCGCACGGCGTTCGCGGCCTTCTGTTCCTATGTCCTGTCGCATAATCTGGGGTTCTCGGCCATTTCCGGGGCGGCGGTGCGCTTCAGGCTGTATGGCAACTGGGGGCTGAGACCGTTTCAGGTCGCCCAGATCATTGCCTTCTGTTCGGCCACCTACCTGCTGGGCGCGGCCGTGCTGATCGGCAGCGTACTGGTGCTGGAGCCGGGCACGGTGCCCTTCATCGGGCAGAAACTGCCCATCGTGCTCATGCGGCTGGTGGGCGTGGTGATGTGGGGGGGGGTGATCGCCTATGTCGTCATGGGGCGCTATGTCAACGAGATCACGGTCTGGCGGTGGCGGATAACCGTCCCGTCCTCCGCCATGGCGGTGATGCAGACAACGGTCGCGGCGCTGGAAGTCGCGGTTACGGCGGCGATCGCCTATACCTTCCTGCCCCCGGCGCAGGGGCTGGATTACGGCACGTTCCTTGCCATATACATCGCGTCCTACACGGCCGGGCTGGTGGCCAGCGTGCCCGGCGGGCTCGGGGTTTTTGACGGGACGATGATGCTCGCGCTCAGTGCGTACCTGCCCGCCACGCGCATCGTGACCGCCATTCTGGTCTTCCGCCTGTTCTATTATATCGTTCCCCTGTTCGTGGCGGGCATCATGTTCGCCTCGCATGAACTGTTCCTGCGGGGGGATGCCGCCCTTTCGCGCAAGGTTGGCGCGCGCCGTCCGCTGCGGGGGCCGCGCACGGACCGCCCCAGTCAGGTC
>NZ_BAIO01000287.1 GCF_000613305.1 Komagataeibacter kakiaceti JCM 25156 | reverse complement strand
GCGGCGGGACGGCGGCTGTTCGCCATATCCCGGCAGGGAAAGACCAGCCAGAACGACGCGGACCGCCTGCGTAAATACCTTGCCCGCTTTGGCCTGAACTGGGAGATGGTTGCCGGCGGTGCCTGAACGCAGGGTCCGGTGCGGATGCCGGGCATCATGGTATCCCGCGCCATGGTCATGGCTATTTCAGGGGACTGTCTGGAAAGTCCGCCTTTGAGACAGCCAGTAAAACGTAAGGACGTTTCTGGTGAAGCTTTTTGAAAAAAGGCGGCATCCGGACCTTTCAGGTATTTGCATAGGTAAGCCCATAAAGGCCTGATAGGTTATATGAAATCATGTCGCCGCAGCCATCCGGTATTTTCGCCTTCCGGAGCACTTCGTTGCGGGCATGTCAGCACGAAGTGACGCGGGACTGTCGGCGTCAATGCAGGGGAACGGGAACAGATGGCTGCCGACACGCATGGATATCTGCTGGCCACACGGTTGCAGTATTTTCTCACCGTAACCCGGCATGGCTCCATACGCAGCGCGGCGGCCGCGTTGGGGGTGGCGCCCTCATCCATCAGTCGTGTTATCGCGCAGTTCGAAGCGGAACTGGGTACGTCCCTGTTCGAACGTATCGCCCGCAGGCTGGTGCTGACGGCGGCGGGCAGGGTGCTGCGTGACCATGCCCGTGTGGGTGCGCTGGAACTTGAACGGGCGCAGGCCTGATCCGTGACATGCAGGGCCTGCGGCATGGTTCGATCACCATCGGGGTGGTGGAAAGTGTCGCGCGCGGCGTGCTTCCCGCGGTTCTGTCACAATTCTGGGCCAGCGCGCCGGATGTGAATGTTGATATCAAGGTGCTGGGATCGGAGCAGATACTGGCCGCCATTCAGGATGGTGCGTGTGATCTGGGTATTGCGTTCGATGCCCCGCATGAACCCGGTCGGCTTGACCGGCTGGCCGTGGTTTCCCTGCCTATTGGCGTCATCATGTCGCCCCGGCACCGCTTGGCGCGGCGTAAGCGCCTGCGCATGGCGGATCTGGCGGCCGAGCGCATTCTTGGTCCCGATACGGGGCTGACCATCAATAACCTGCTGCATGCGGGGCAGGGGGCGGAACCGGTCGCGTCCCCGCGCATGGCGACGAATTCGATCGCCTCATGGCCGATCTCGCCGCACGCGGGGCGGGCATCGCTTTCCAGACCCGTATCGGGGTGGAACACGAACTGCGTGAAAAGACGCTTGTCTTCGTGCCCTTTCATGCCAGCGGTATCAGGCCGCGTTCCCTCGGGGTTTACGTGCGTACCGGGCTGCTGCTGCCCGCCGCGCCATTACTACTGTCAAATCTGATTTCCGACGCATTCAGGCACCTTGCTCCACTCCCCTGAATTGTTGTGCCAGGCACAACATCATGGTGCGAATTTAGGGTCTATGCGGGACAGGAAAAACCTGAGACCGTGTCGCTATCGATATTAGATGCGAAGGTAGCGAACTCATGAAACAGGGTGCCGTCGACGCCGTCATCCGTGGCCTCAAGGCCGCGGGCGTAAGCGTTGTGTGTTATCTGCCAGACTCCCTTTTCAAGGAGCTCTACCCCGCCCTTGACGCCGATCCGGACATCCGGACCATCCCCGTGACAAACGAAGGCGAGGGGGCCGCGATCTGTGGCGGGGTGTTCCTGTCGGGCAAGCGGGCCGCGCTGATCATGGAAAACTCCGGCCTGCGCGCCTCGATCGAACCGCTGGCCCGTATGGGGCTGGGGGCGGGCATTCCCGTCATCATGCTGATGAGCTATCGCGGCGATCTGGGGGAGAACAACTGGTGGGCGATCCCGCACGGCATCACCATGGAACCGCTGCTGAACGCCATGCGCATTCCCTACCGTGTCGTCAGGCAGGAAAACGAGATCGAGACCGCCATCCACGATGCCTATGAATGGGCCTACGCCGCCTATTACCACGTCGCCATTGCACTGAGCGGGGAGATTGTACGATGAACCGTTTTGACTGCATGGAGGTGCTCGCGGCGCGGCTGAAGGATGAACTGGTCATTCTCTCGCTCGGTGGCAGCGTGGATGAATGGTACAACGCCGCCCCGCACATGCGTAAGGCCAGCCTGTTCCAGCAGCAGCTCGGATGTGTCACGCCACAGGCCTTTGGCCTTGCGGTGGGCCTGCCGCACCGCCGCATCATCTCGCTCGATACCGATGGCGGGATGCTTTTCAATCTCGGCATTCTCGCCACGCTGGGCAATGAACAGCCTGAAAACCTGTTCGTCGTGGTGTGGGACAATGAATGTTACCAGTCCATCGGTGGCCCCCCCACCCATACCGCCGCGCAGCGGGTGGATATCGCGGCCATCGCACGCGGCTCCGGGGTGAAGGAGGCGCATGTGGCGACCGATCTCGCCACGTTCGAGGAACATTGCCGCAAGGGGCTGGCCGCGCGTGAACCCTATATCGTGGTGGCGAAGGTGACATCCACGGTGCGCAGGGACATCCGGCGCAAACATTCCGACGGGCGCGAGGATAAGTACATCTTTGTCCGCCATGTGGAGGAAACGGAGAACATCGTCATCATGGGACCGAGCGAGCATAACTGAGGGCGGGCGTCATGGAACATTCTGCCACCACCCTGCCCGACATCAGCGCCGTCTGGGACTATATTGTCGTAGGCGGCGGGTCGGCTGGCGCCGTGATGGGCCGCCGCCTTGCGGAAAATCCGGAGGTCCGGGTGCTGGTTCTCGAATCAGGCCCCACGGACGAACATGTGCCCGAAATCGCGAACCCCGCCGCATGGGCCGGTCTTGCGACCTCGCGCTACGATTACCGCTATGTGTACGCCCCGGCGCGCCATGCCATGGGGCAGTCCATTCCCATTCCGCGCGGGCGTGTGGTGGGGGGATGTTCATCCACCAATGCCATGCTGTGGTATCGCGGCCATCCCTCGGACTATGACGGGTGGGAGCAGGCGGGGGCCACAGGCTGGAATTTCCGTTCCGTGCTGCCCTATTTCCGCCGGTGCGAGGACTGGGAGGGCGGGGCGAC
>NZ_BAIO01000288.1 GCF_000613305.1 Komagataeibacter kakiaceti JCM 25156 | reverse complement strand
TTCCGCGTGCGCGGCCACCTGGAGGCCCGGCTGGACCCGCTGGGCCTTCAGGTGCCCAAGCCCCATGCCGATCTGGACCCGGCCACCTATGGCTTCGGCCCGAAGGACATGGATCGTCCGATCTATCTCGGCCATATCGTTGCCCGCCTGATCGGGTCCGACACCGGCACGATCAATCAGGTGCTCGACGCGCTGCGCGCGGTCTATTGCGGCCCGATCGGCGCCGAATTCATGCATATCCAGGACCCCGAACAGCGCATGTGGGTGCAGGCGCGGCTGGAAGGCGACAACTGGCGCAAGGGCGCCAGCGCGCAGGAAAAGAAGGTCATCCTCCAGCACCTGACCGAGGCGGAAGGCTTCGAATCCTTCTGCCAGAAGCGCTATGTCGGCACCAAGCGCTTCGGGCTGGAAGGCGAGGACGTGACCATTCCCGCGCTGCATGCGATCATCGACCAGGCGGCGCTGGGTGGCGTGCGCTCGGTCGCCATCGGCATGCCGCATCGTGGCCGCCTGAACACGCTCGTCAACATCGTGCGCAAGCCCTATACCGCCATCTTCAGCGAATTCGCCGGTGTGTCCTTCAAGCCTGATGACGTGCAGGGCTCGGGCGATGTGAAATACCATCTGGGCACCTCCACCGATGTCGAGATCGGGGGCACCCCCGTCCATATCTCGCTCCAGCCCAACCCGTCGCATCTGGAAGCGGTCGATCCGGTCGTGATCGGCAAGGTCCGCGCCACGCAGGATGACGATGACCACACCCAGCGCGGCCGCCACATGGGGCTGCTCCTGCATGGTGACGCGGCCTTTGCCGGGCAGGGCATCGTGTACGAAACCCTGGCGATGTCGCAGCTGATCGGCTACCGCACCGGCGGCACGGTCCATGTCGTGGTCAATAACCAGATCGGGTTCACCACGGTATCCGTCCATTCCTTCTCCGGGCTGTACTGCACGGACGTGGCCAAGGCGGTGCAGGCCCCGATCCTGCACGTCAATGGCGACGAGCCGGAAGTGGTGATCTACTGTGCCCGCCTCGCCGCCGAATTCCGCCAGAAATTCGCGGCCGATGTCGTGCTGGACATCGTGGGCTACCGCCGCCATGGGCATAACGAGTCCGATGAGCCGTCGTTCACCCAGCCCATCATGTACAAGGCGATCGCGGCGCGCCCGACCGTGCGCAAGCTGTATTCCGACCGTCTGGTGCGCGAAGGCGTCGTGACCGAGGATCAGGTCACGGCGGAATGGGACGCCTTCCACAACAAGCTGGAAGCCGCCTATCAGGCCGCCCAGGGCTACAAGCCGAACAAGGCGGACTGGCTGGAAGGCGCGTGGAAGGGCCTCAAGCCCCCGCCGGTCGACACCACCCGCCCCGCGCCGGAAACCGGCGTGTCCATCGAACGCCTCAAGGCGGTGGGTGCGGCGCTGGCGCATGTGCCAGCGGATTTCAACGTCAACCCCAAGATCGCCCGCCAGCTCAAGGCCAAGGCCAGGATGTTCGAAACGGGCGAGGGGATCGACTGGGCGACGGGTGAGGCGCTGGGCTTCGGCACGCTGCTGCAGGACCGGCACAAGGTCCGCCTGTCGGGCGAGGACTGCCAGCGCGGCACGTTCAGCCAGCGCCACGCGGTGCTGATCGATCAGGTGAACCAGAACACCTATATGCCGCTGAACAACATTTCCAAGGATCAGGCGGCGATCGAGATCTACAACTCGCTGCTGTCCGAATTCGGCGTGCTCGGGTTCGAATACGGCTACTCGCTGGCCGATCCGAACGCGCTGGTGCTGTGGGAAGCACAGTTCGGGGATTTCGCCAACGGCGCGCAGGTCATCATCGACCAGTTCATCGCATCGGGCGAGACCAAGTGGCTGCGCATGTCCGGCCTCGTCATGCTGCTGCCGCATGGCTACGAGGGGCAGGGACCGGAGCATTCCTCCGCCCGTCTCGAGCGCTACCTCCAGCTCTGCGCCGAGAACAACATGCGCGTGTGCAACCTGACCACGCCCGCGAACTACTACCATGCCCTCCGCCGCCAGCTTTTCCTTGATTACCGCAAGCCGCTGATCATCATGACGCCGAAGTCCCTGCTGCGTCACAAGCTGGCGGTTTCGGAACTGAAGGATTTCGGTCCGGGCACCCGCTTCCTGCCGGTGATCGGGGAAATCGACCAGATCGCGGCCCCGGCGAAGGTGGATCGCGTGGTGATCTGTTCGGGCAAGGTCTATTACGACCTGCTGGCCGAGCGCCGGGAACGCAAGCTGGACAACGTCGCCATCGTGCGGCTTGAGCAGTTCTACCCCTTCCCCGACAAGCTGCTGGGCGCGGAACTGGCGCGCTATCCGGGGGCCAAGGTGATCTGGTGCCAGGAAGAGCCCGAAAACATGGGCGGCTGGAACTTTGTCGATCGCCTGATCGAAGGCGTGCTGGCCGATGTCGGCCACAAGAGCACGCGGCCGACCTATGTCGGGCGCGTCGCGGCGGCCAGCCCGGCCACGGGTCTTGCCAAGGTTCATGTTGCCGAACAGACCGCGCTGGTGAACAAGGCGCTGGGTGTCGGGGCCTGAGGGAACAGGCCGGTATAATGGTTAAGGGGGCGGCGGTAAGGCCGTCTCCATGAATAATGATAAGGCCCATCCGGCGTGGCATGCCGCGCCGGACGGGCAAGGGATTGGGAAACAGGAAATGTCCGCCGAGATCAAGGTACCGACACTGGGTGAAAGTGTTACGACAGCAACCGTTGCAAAATGGCTGAAGCAGCCCGGCGATGCCGTGAGCGAGGACGATCCGGTCGTCGAACTGGAAACCGACAAGGTCAGCGTGGAGGTTCCGGCCCCGCAGGCGGGCGTGCTCGGTCCGATTCTGGTGCCCGAAGGCACGGAAGTGGAAGTTGGTACCCTGCTGTCCACCGTCGAGGCCGGTAGCGGCGCGGCCCCCAAGGCCGCAGCCCCGGCCCCGAAAAAGGAAGCGACGGCCCCGGCTGGCGTGCAGGCCCAGCCCGTGG
>NZ_BAIO01000289.1 GCF_000613305.1 Komagataeibacter kakiaceti JCM 25156 | reverse complement strand
AAGGCGTGTTGCTGCTGTCAGTCATGTCAATCAGTTCCTGCGCTCGACCACGTAGCGGATCAGATCGCGCAGGCGATCAGCCTCGGGGCCAAATATGTCGATATGGGATTCAGCCTGTTTCGCGACGCGCCGCGCTTCCGCCGCCGCGCCTTCCACGCCCAGCAGGGCGACGTAGGTGGACTTGCCCGCGGCTTCGTCCTTACCGGCCGTCTTGCCCAGTTCCTCGGCGCTGGCGGTGGCGTCCAGCACGTCATCGGCAATCTGGAACGCGGCGCCAAGGTCGCGGCCATAGGCGGAAATACGCCTGCGCACGTCATCGCTCGCCTGGCCCAGAATGGCCCCGGCTTCAGCCGAATAGCGGATGAGGCAGCCGGTCTTGAGCGCGTGCAGGCGGGCGACTTCCTCCAGCGACAGGGCGCGGCCTTCGCCTTCCATGTCGATCATCTGGCCGCCGACCATGCCAGCGGCGCCCGAGGCTTCGGCCAGGGCGCGCACCAGGTTGACGCGCACTTCCGCGCTGGCGTGGGTCAGCGGGTTGGCGAGGATATCGAACGCCGAGGTCTGGAGCGCGTCACCCGCCAGAATGGCCGTGGCTTCGTCGAACTTGCGGTGGGTGGAAGGCTGGCCACGGCGCAGGTCATCGTCATCCATGGCGGGCAGGTCGTCATGCACCAGTGAATAGGCATGCAGCATCTCGACCGAGGCCGCGACACGATCCGCTCCCTCGGGCTGACGCCGAACAGGCTGGCCACCTCGGCCACCAGATAGCCGCGCAGGCGCTTGCCCCCGCCCAGCGTGGCGTAGCGCATGGCGTCGATCAGGCGGGCTTCCCCCCTTCGACACGGGGGAGGAGGCGGTCGATCATGTTTTCGATCGCTGTGGCGCGCGCGGCCATGGATGCACGCAGACGGACCATGCGATCCGTACCGTCTGTTTGGGACGCGGTTGCTGTTGTTTGGCTCATCTGGCGCATCAATCCATTGGTTTTGCTTCCAGCGCGCCATCGGCACGCTGGACAATCGCCTGAACGCGGGCCTCTGCCTCGTCCAGTTTCTTCTGGCAGTACTGCCGCAGGGCCGCGCCGCGCTCATAGGACGTGATCGCGTCCTCCAGCCTGAGCTGGCCCACCTCAAGCTGCCGCACGATGGTCTCAAGCTCGGCCAGTGCGTCCTCGAAGGAAAGGTTGGTCAGGTCATCGGTCATCTGTGCGCGGTGCTTCCTGCAATAACGTAGCTGGCGGACGCATTACATCCTTGAGGGGCATCCTGCCAAGGGGACAACTGGTTTTACGCCAGTTTGGCATCAGGGGCGGGGGGATCGCCCGCCGGGCGCGCCGCCTCCGGCTCGGGCCTGCGGCGGATCACGAAAGAGAGCGTGCCGCCTTCCTCCCCGAATGCGATGAGCGCGTGGCCCGTCTCGCGGCAGAAAGCCTGAAAATCCGCAACCGACGCCCGGTCGGTCGCCATGACGCGCAGCCGTTCACCCGGCGCGAGGGCGCGCAGCATGCGGTTGGCCCTGAGCACGGGAAGTGGACAGGTCAGCCCGCGTGCGTCTAGCAGGATTTCACTCATGGGCCTTGTCTCCTCGTGGTGGGCAGCTATGCCCTGACAACAGGGTTTGATGTTCCATGCTGGTACGATCATAAAAGAAAACGTGCCATTGATAAAACATGATGAAAGAAAGACTCCGGATGGCCTCCTATCGTATCGGAATAGATTTTGGCGGCACCAAGATCGAGATCGCAGCACTGGGCTTGGATGGAGCCGAGCTGATCCGCCGACGGATCAGCAATCCCGGCAATTACACGGCGGCCATTCAGGCCATGTGCGACCTGATCCAGGGCGTGGACAGGGAACTGGGCGGAACGGGCACGGTCGGAATCGGGATTCCCGGTTCCATCAGCCCCGATATCGGCGTGATCAAGAACGCCAACGCCACGTGGCTGAACAACCAGCCGTTGATCCGTGACATGTGCGAAGCGCTGGGGCGTGAGGTCCGCATCGAGAACGACGCCAACTGCTTCGCCCTGTCCGAGGCGATCGACGGGGCGGGCGCGGGGTTCCATAGCGTGTTCGGCGTGATTATCGGCACCGGCATGGGGGCCGGGATCGTGATTGACCGCAAGCTGGTGATCGGGCGCAACCACATCGCGGGGGAATGGGGGCATACGCCGCTGCCCTGGCCCCGGATCGAGGAATTTCCCATGCCCAAATGCTTCTGTGGCAATGAGGGGTGCATGGAGCGTTTCCTCAGCGGCTCGGCGCTGGCGCAGGACTGGAAGGGGCCGGGCCATCTCAGCGCCGCCCATATCGAGACGGAAGCGGAAGCCGGGGATCTGGCGGCATCGGCGCGCTGGACCGGTACATGGACCGCATGGCGCGGGCATGCGCCATGGCGATCAATTTTCTGGATCCGGACGTGATCGTGCTGGGCGGCGGCGTGTCCAACCTTGATACGCTGTATGAACGCGTGCCCCACCTCATGCGGCGTTACATCATCACGCCCGACTGCCGCACCCCCATCGTGCGCAACCGCCATGGCGACAGTTCCGGCGTGCGGGGTGCTGCGTGGCTATGGGACGATCACCACGTGAACGCCTGAACCGGGCGTGCGCGGCCGGAGCGGGGAAGTCAGCCTTCCCCGTTCTCCCGGCTGCGAAACCCAGTTGCCACGACATAGAGTTCGCTCGATTCCTTGCGGCTTGCCGGTGGCTTGGCGTGGCGTACCTGCGTGAACAGGGCTTTCAGTTCCAGCAGCATCTGTTTTTCCGACCCGCCCTGAAACACCTTGGCGATGAACGCGCCGCCGGGGGCGAGGATGCGCGTGGCGAAATCCAGCGCCAGTTCGGTCAGGCCGATAATGCGCAGGTGATCGGTCGGCGCATGCCCGGTCGTGTTGGGCGCCATGTCGGACATGACCAGATCCGCGCGCCCGCCCAGCAGTTCGGTCAGGCGATCGGGCATGGCCGGATCGTTGAAATCCCCTTCGATAATGGTG
>NZ_BAIO01000290.1 GCF_000613305.1 Komagataeibacter kakiaceti JCM 25156 | reverse complement strand
CGCGCCCGCGCTGCTGCGGGCGGCGGCGAATATTGCAGCGGCCCTGACGCGGCATGGACAACCGGCCGGGCTGTCGCTGGTGCTGCCGGAATGCAACAGCATGGGGCTGGCCATGCTTGGCGGCCTGCCGCTTGAGGCGATGATGGAACGGGCGAAGGCGGGGGACATCGCCACCCTCGTCATTGTGGAAAATGACCTGACCCGCCACCTGCACCCGGCGATGGTGGCCGAACTCGTAGCCCGCGTGCCCAATATCGTCATGATAGACCATACGCTCACGCCGCTCTGCCAGCACGCGGGCCTTGTGCTGCCCGCCGCCGCCTTCAGCGAATGCAGTGGCACGCTGGTCAGTCAGGAAGGCCGGGCGCAACGCTTTTTTCAGGCGGTTTTTCCGCCTGCCCCCCTACAGTCTGGCTGGCGGTGGGTGCAGGCCCTTGCCCGCGGCACGACGGACCTTACGCACACGGGACTGACCGGCTGGCAGGGCCTTGATGATGTCATTGCCGCACTGGGCCGGGCGTTTTCCGCCCTTGCCGCCACCGTCAACGCGGCCCCCGGCGCGGATTACCGCCTGCATGGCCAGAAACTGCGCAGCCAGACCTATCGCGCCAGCGGGCGCACCGTGATCCGGTCCTACATAAGCGTACATGACCAGCCTCCCCCCGCCAGCCCGGACACCCCCTTCAGCAGTTCGATGGAAGGGGCTTACGAACCGGACATGCCGGCCGCGCTGGTGCCGGGGTATCAGGCGTCCCCATGGAATTCGGTGCAGGCGCTCACCCGCTTCCAGAGCGAAATCGGCGGGGCCATGCGCGGCGGGAACTCCGGTATCCCGCTGTTTCCCGAAACGGGGGGCGACCGTGCTCCGGATGCGCCCCATCCCTACAGCACCGACATTCCGCCCCCGTTCGTGCCGCATGAAGACAGCGTGCTGGTACTGCCCGACACCCGCCTGTTTGGCAGCGAGGAGCTGAGCATGCTCTCTCCCCCCGTCGCGGCGCGCGCATCCGCGCCCACCCTGCGCGTGCCCGTGGGGTTCACCCCCGCGACCCATCTGACACTCCATCTGCCGGACGGTGCGCATGTCCTGCCTGTCGAGCCCCTTGCCGGACTGCCCGCGGGTCTTGTGCTGTGCCCGGCCCATATGGTGGCGCGCGCCTTTCATTTTCCCACGTGGCGCACGTGGACGCGGCGGGAGAGGGATCATGATGCGGCTTTCCCTGTTCCCCATCATTCTTGCGCCACTTGCGCTCCTTGGCCTTGCCACCCTGCTGACATGGGTCGAGCGGCGGCTGCTCGGGTTATGGCAGGACCGGCATGGCCCCAACCGCGTGGGGCCGGGCGGGCTGTTCCAGGCCGTGGCGGATGGCGTCAAGATCCTGTTCAAGCAGGACTGGGTGCCCCCCTTCGCGGACAGGGGAATTTTCATCCTCGCCCCCGCCATCGGCATGATGACGGGGCTGCTGTCCTTTGCGGTCATTCCCGTAACATCCGTGGCGGGCATCGCGGGCGGGCTGAACGTGGGGCTGCTGTTCATTCTGGGCATGATGGGGCTGGGGGTTTACGCCACTGTCCTGGCCGGGTGGGCGTCCAACAGCAAGTATGCGCTGCTGGGCGGCATGCGGGCGGCGGCGCAGATGATCAGCTACGAAGTCTTCATGGGGATGGCCCTGCTGGGCGTGGTCATGGCCGCCGGGTCCTTCAACCTGCGCGCGATCGTGGCGGCGCAGGCGGGCATGTGGTTCATCATCCCGCAATGCCTCGGGTCCGGCGTGTTCATGCTTGCGGGCATCGCGGAGACACACCGGCTGCCCTTCGACCTGCCCGAAGGTGAAAACGAACTGGGAGCTGGTTTTCACACCGAATATTCGGGCATGAAATTCGGCATGTTCTTCCTGGCCGAATATGCCGGGGTCGTTCTGGTCTCGGCCCTTGTCACCACGCTCTATCTGGGCGGGTGGCAGGGACCGGTGCTGCCCGCCGCCGTGTGGTTCCTGCTCAAGACAGGCGGCATGGTGGCGTTTTTCATCCTGCTGCGCGCGGCCCTGCCCCGCCCGCGCTATGACCGACTGATGGCGCTGGGGTGGAAAGTCCTGCTGCCGCTCTCGCTCCTCAATATCATGGCGACCGGAACCATCATGATGCTGCGCGCCGTCCCCTGACGCGCCCACCGCAAAGGCATGTCCCATGCTTGATACCCTGCGCACCGTGTTCCTGACCTTCCTCCATGCGTTCCACCGGCGCGCGACCGTGCAGTATCCGGAGGAGCAGCCCTACCTGCCGCCACGTTACCGGGGGCGGATCATCCTGTCGCGCGATCCCGATGGCGCGGAACGCTGCGTTGCGTGCAACCTGTGCGCCGTCGCGTGCCCGGTGGACTGCATCAGCCTGCAGAAGACGGAGGCGGAGGGGCGGTGGTATCCGCAATATTTCCGGATCAATTTCTCCCGCTGCATCTTCTGCGGTTTCTGCGAGGAAGCCTGCCCCACCTACGCCATCCAGCTCACGCCCGATTTCGAGATGGGCGAATACGCCCGCCCCAACCTCGTCTATGAAAAGGAAGACCTGCTGATCAGCGGGACCGGGAAGTATCCCGGATACAGTTTCTACCATGTCGCCGGCATTCCCGTTCCCGGCAAGGACCGTGGCGCATCCAAACACGAGCGCCCGCCGGTCGACCTGCACTCCCTGCTGCCGTAGCGCACCATGCACAACCTGGCCCTCTTTTCCGCCAGCATGGCCCTTGTGGGGGCTGTCATGGTCATTACGCGGCGGGTGGCCGTGCATGCCCTGCTCTATCTGGTCGTGACGCTGCTGGCGCTGGCCGTGGTGCTGGCCCTGCTGGGCGCTGACTTCGCGGCGGCGCTGGAAGTCATCATCTATGCGGGCGCCATCATGGTGCTGTTCGTGTTCGTGATCATGATGCTCAACATGGGCCAGCCCGACACCGCGCGGGAGAAGGAATGGCTCAGGCCGCGCGCGTGGCTTGGGCCGG
>NZ_BAIO01000291.1 GCF_000613305.1 Komagataeibacter kakiaceti JCM 25156 | reverse complement strand
GTTCCTCTCCCCCCCCGCAGGCGCGCAGGCTGGCCGGACACCGCCCAGCCTGACCGAAACCATACGGCGCAACCTTGTCATGGGCCGATTGCAGGATTTTGTCGCGTGGGGGCAGAAGAACTCCATCTGGCCGCTGAATTTCGGGTTGTCATGCTGCTATGTGGAAATGGCGACGGCATTCACCAGCCGGTTCGACATTGCCCGCTTCGGTTCCGAAGTGCTGCGCGCCACCCCGCGTGAGGCGGACCTTATTGTCATATCGGGCACCGTATTCGTTAAGATGGCCCCGATCATCCAGCATCTGTACGATCAGATGCTGGAACCGCGCTGGGTAATCTCCATGGGGTCATGCGCCAATTCTGGGGGCATGTACGACATTTACAGCGTGGTGCAAGGCGTGGACAGTTTCCTGCCGGTCGATGTGTATGTGCCCGGCTGCCCGCCCCGGCCCGAAGCCCTGCTGGAAGGGCTCATGCTGCTCCAGGAATCCATCGGCACGCACCGCCGCCCCCTGAGCTGGATGATGGGGGAACAGGGCGCGCAATCCGTCACGCCACCCAGCCTGCGCGATGCAAAACGGGACATGCGCCGGAACGTGCGTGATCTCCGCACGCCGGACGGGATCTGACCCCATGCCAGCAATCCTCTCCCCTCCCGGCGCGCACGCCCCGGCGGGCAGCCTTGTGGAACGGATTTCCTCCCGGCTGTCGCCTCATGGCCTGCTGGCCACCCAGCCCACCCGCGATGGCGTGTCCACCCTGTGGATCACGGCGGATGACCTCCGCCCCACACTTGCCGCGCTGAAGGAACACGCCGGCGCATCGCTCATGCTCCTTGACCTGACCGCCATAGACGAACGCGAACGCACCCACCGCGAAGGACAGCCGGAAGCCTCCTTTACGGTAGTCTATCACCTCATGTCGCTCACCACCCGCGCCGATGAGGTGCGGATCAAGGTACCTCTGGGCGCGGCCGCGCCCACCCTTCCCTCCATCAGCGACCTGTGGCCCAACGCCAACTGGTACGAACGCGAGGTATGGGATCTGTTCGGCATAGATTTCGTGAACCATCCCTTCCTGCGCCGCATCCTCACGCCCCCTACATGGACCGGCCACCCCCTGCGCAGGGACCATCACGCCCGCGCCACGGAAATGCCGCCCTACAGCCTGACCGAAGCAGAGGAAATGCACGAGCAGGACGCCCTGCGCTTCGATCCCGCCCGGTGGGGAATGCGGCGGCACGACGCGCATAGTGATTTCATGTTCCTCAACCTCGGTCCCAATCACCCCAGCGTGCATGGGGTCTTCCGCATCGTGCTGCAACTGAAGGGCGAGCGTATTGTCGATGCTGTGCCCGATATCGGCTTTCACCATCGCGGCGCGGAAAAGATGGGCGAACGCCAGTCCTGGCACAGCTACATCCCCTATACCGACCGGGTGGACTACCTCGGCGGTGTCATGAACAATTTCCCCTATGTGATGGCGGTCGAGACACTGGCGGGCATGACCGTGCCGCCGCGCGCGCAGATGATCCGCGTCATGCTGGCGGAACTGTTCCGCATCGCCAGTCACCTCGTCTTCTACGGCACGATGGCGCAGGACGTAGGGCAGCTTTCGCCCGTCTTCTACATGTTTACCGACCGGGAGCGCGTGTTCGGAATCATCGAGGCGATATGCGGCTTTCGCATGCACCCGGCCTGGTTCCGCATCGGTGGCGTGGCCATGGACCTGCCTGATGGGTGGGACGGGCTCGTGCGCGCGTTCCTTGATGACCTGCCAAAACGGCTGGATGAATACGATGCGATGGTCATGCGCAACCCGATCTTCCGCGCCCGGACGCAGGGAGTGGGCGCCTATACCACCGCCGAGGCCGTGGAATGGGGCGTAACCGGCCCGGGGCTGCGCGCCACGGGGCTGGCATGGGATTACCGCCGCCATGCGCCCTATGCCTGTTACGACCAGCTTGAATTCGACATTCCCACCGGCGCCAATGGGGACTGTTACGACCGCGTGGCCGTGCATGTCGCGGAAATACGCCAGAGCCTGCGCATCATCCGCCAGTGCGTGGACAACATGCCCACAGGCACCATCAAGGCGGACCATCCCCTTGCGTGCCCCCCGCCAAAGCCCCGGACGATGCATGACATAGAAACCCTGATCCACCATTTCCTCGGCGTAAGCTGGGGGCCGGTCATGCCACCGGGGGAGGCGCGCTGCTGCATTGAAGCCACGAAGGGCGTGAACGGCTACACCCTGATCAGCGACGGGGGCACGACATCCTACCGCACCCGCATCCGCACGCCGTCCTTCGCCCATCTGCAGATGATCCCGCTGCTCGCCCGTGGCGTCATGATCGCGGACCTGATCGCGATCCTGGGCAGCATCGATTTCGTGATGGCCGATGTTGACCGCTGATGCACCGCTGCCCGCCGCCCTGCGGGCGGACATCCTCGCCCTTGCGGGGGCGGAGCTTCACCCGCGCGGGGCGGCTGTTTCCGCCCTGCGGCTGGTGCAGGCGCGGTTCCGGTGGATCAGCACGCCCCACCTGCACGAAGTGGCGGCCCTGCTGGGCATGTCGGCGGATGATCTGGATGGCGTGGCCACCTATTTCAACCTGCTGTTCCGCAAACCGGTCGGGCGGCACGTCATCATGCTGTGTGACAGTGTGTCGTGCTGGATCATGGGGCGCGAACCGCTCTGCGCCCATCTGTGCCGGACACTGGGCATCCAGCCGGGCGGGACCACGGCGGATGACGCCATCACGCTGCTGCCCACGGTGTGCATAGGCCATTGCGACCACGCCCCGGCCATGCTGGTGGACGGCGCCCTGCATGGGGATGTGGACGCCACGACCCTCGACCATCTGGTCGCGGCCCTGAAGGAGCAGCGGTGATGCCCCCTTCCGATCGTCCGCTGACCGCCATGATCGACCCCGCCGCCGGGCCACCGGACTGCGCGGCCTATGAACAGGCGGGCGGCTGGCAGGCCACGCGCA
>NZ_BAIO01000292.1 GCF_000613305.1 Komagataeibacter kakiaceti JCM 25156 | reverse complement strand
TGCTGGTGCATGCCGATGCCCCCGACGCCGACGCGCTGCGCCAGATGGCCGCGCGCGCGTTGCGGCAGGCCTGCGGGGAACTGGGCCTGTCCTCCGTCCATGTCACGTTCTGCACCGGCCATGAATATGACCTGCTGGGGCGCAATGGATGGCTGCAACGCCTGGGCGTGCAGTACCACTGGGACAACGAGGGTTACGCCAGCTTCGACGAGTTTCTCGACACCCTCGCCTCACGCAAGCGCAAGGCCATCCGGCGCGAACGGCGCGACGCCCATGCCTGCGGGCTGCGCTTCCACACCTATCGCGGCGCGGAGATCACCCCCGCCCTGTGGCGCCGGTTTTATGAATTCTACCTCTCCACCGTGGACCGCAAATGGGGGCGGGCCTATCTCCAGCCCACGTTTTTTCGCCTGCTGTCGGAACGGCTGGGGAACAGGGTGGTGCTCATGGTCGCGATGCAGGGCGATACCCCCGTGGCCGGCGCGCTCAACCTCATGGGGCGCGATACGCTGTACGGGCGCAACTGGGGGCGGCTGGAGGGCGACTGGCCCTTCCTGCATTTCGAACTGTGCTATTATCAGGCCATCGACTTCGCCATCACCCACGGGCTGAAACGGGTGGAAGCCGGCGCGCAGGGCGAACACAAGCTCCAGCGCGGCTACCGCCCCTGCCTGACCCATTCCGCGCACTGGATCGCCCATCCCGGCCTGCGGGCGGCGGTTGGTGATTTCCTTGAACGCGAACGCGCCGCGATCGAGGCGGAACTGCCCGCGCTCGATGCCATGACCCCCTACCGCACCGCGTTGTGATAACACGATGACGCATGTCATGCCGCGCGGTCCCGCAGGCATGATATTCACATACCTGACTGCACTGGCGACCGACAGGCCGCGCCGATAGCCAAGGACCGGACCATGTACGCAATGCGACTGCTTGCCCCCATACCCCCTGCAATGGACCGAACTGCCCGACCCGGAACCGGGGAACGGCAGATCCGTGTCAAGGTCGGGGCCTGCGGCGTCTGCCGCACGGACCTGCATGTGGTTGACGCGGACCTGCCCTTTCCCGGTCACCCGCTCACACCGGGGCACGAGATCGTGGGCCGGATCGACGCCATCGGCCCCGGCGTGACCGACCTCAAACTCGGCCAGCGCGTGGGCATACCCTGGCTCGGGCATACCTGCGGCTGCTGCCATTACTGCGAGACCCGGCACGAAAACCTGTGCGACCACCCGCTGTTCACCGGCTACACGCGCGATGGCGGCTACGCCACGATGGCGGTGGCGGACGCGCATTTCACCTTTCCCCTGCCCGATGGTGATGATGATGTCGCCACCGCGCCGCTTTTATGCGCGGGGCTGATCGGCTGGCGCTCACTCGTCATGGCGGGTACGGAGGCGCGGCGCATCGGGCTTTACGGCTTCGGGGCCGCCGCCCATATCATCGCGCAGGTGGCGCTATGGCAGGGTCGCTCGGTCTATGCCTTCACCCGGCCGGGGGATACGAAAACACAGCAGTTCGCCCGCGATCTGGGGGCCGTCTGGGCGGGTGGATCGGATGAAGCCCCGCCCGAACAGCTTGACGCCACCATCATATTCGCCCCCGTGGGCGCGCTGGTGCCGGCAGCGCTGAAGGCCGTGCGCAAGGCGGGCCGCGTGGTCTGCGCCGGGATTCACATGAGTGAAATCCCCGCCTTTTCCTATGACCTGTTATGGGAGGAACGCCAGATCGTCTCGGTCGCGAACCTGACGCGGCAGGATGCATTGATTTCCTTGAACTCGCGCCACGGGTGGGAATCCGCACCACGACCACCCCCTATCCACTACGTGAGGCCAACAGGGCGCTGGACGACCTGCGCAACGGGCGCTTCGAGGGGGCGGCCGTACTGGTGCCCTGAACAACACGGACAGGGGGAGCAAAACAGGCCGCCCATTATTATTTCTGGCTTTTGGGGCAATCATTCTTTATGCACCGGCCTTCTCCCCTGACGCATGAACGGCCGGCGGCCAGTTTCCTTCCTGCGTCGCCTGTGTTCTTCATGTTCTGTCCGGATTGCCCGATATATGCCGTTTCCCGAAACCCACCCCGCCCTGCAACGCGCGCTGGACGAGCGTGGGTATGATGCCCCGACTCCCGTCCAGAAAGCTGTCCTGGATGTCGCCGCCGAAGGGCGCGACCTGCTCGTTTCCGCCCAGACCGGCTCCGGCAAGACCGTTGCCTTCGGTCTGGCCATGGCCGACACCCTGCTGGGCGGCGCGGAGCGTTTTGGCCCGGCGGGTCCGCCGCTGGCCGTCATCATCGCGCCCACGCGTGAACTCGCCATGCAGGTCACGCGCGAACTGACGTGGCTGTACGCCCCGGCGGGCGGGCGGATCGTATCGTGCATCGGGGGCATGGACGCGCGGCGTGAAGCCCGCGCCCTCCAGCTTGGCGCGCATATCGTGGTCGGCACGCCGGGGCGGCTGTGCGACCACCAGTCGCGCGGGCGGCTGGACATGTCGGACCTGCGCGTGGTCGTGCTGGACGAAGCGGACGAGATGCTTGACCTCGGCTTCCGTGACGAGCTTGAGCAACTGCTTGACGCCATGCCCAAGACCCGGCGCACGCTGCTGTTCTCCGCCACGATCGCCAAGGAAATCGCCTCCCTCGCCCGGCGTTACCAGAACGACGCCGTGCGTATCGACACCCTGTCGGGCGCGAAGCAGCATGCCGACATCGAATACCGCGCCGTGGTGGCCGATGCCCGCGAACTGATTCCCGCCGTGGTCAATGTCCTGCGCTATACGGACAGCCAGACCACCATGGTGTTCTGCGCCACGCGCGAGATGGTGCGCCACATGCAGGCCGCACTGGTGGAGCGCGGTTTCTCCTCCGTCGCCTGTCGGGTGAACTGGGGCAGAACGAGCGCACCCGCGCCATCGACAGCCTGCGCAAGGGCCAGGCCAATGTCTGCGTCGCGACCGATGTCGCGGCCCGTGGCATCGACAT
>NZ_BAIO01000293.1 GCF_000613305.1 Komagataeibacter kakiaceti JCM 25156 | reverse complement strand
TGCAGGGGGCCGTGCGGCTTGACGCGCCCGCGGCCAGGACTATGGCCGCGATACGTGACGGTGTTCCGCTCATGCCCAGCCGGATAACCGGCCCAGAGGTTTGTTATGCCGCACGGCCACGATCTCGGCCAGAATGGACAGGGCGATTTCAGCCGCGCCCACCGCGCCGATCGCCAGCCCCACGGGGCCATGAATTCGGGCGATCTGCGCCTGCGCAAATCCCGTTTCCCGCAATCGTTCCGTGCGTGAGGCCTGGGTTTTGCGTGAACCCAGCGCGCCTATGTAAAAGGCGTCGCTGTTCAGGGCGTAGTGCAGTGTCGGATCGTCCAGCTTGGCGTCATGTGTCAGCGTGACGATGGCGGTCTGGTTGTCCACACCCAGCCGTGCAAGGGCTTCATCCGGCCAGTCGGTCTCAAGCGTGATGCCGGGAAAGCGCTCCGCCGTGGCCAGTTGGGAGCGCGGATCGACCACGGTCACGCAAAAGCCGGTGGTCTGCGCCATGGGGGCCAGAACCTGTGCAATATGCACGGCCCCTATGATCAGCATGCGTGGCGGCATGGGGATCAGGTGCAGGAACCACTGCGCCTGTCCCGCCTCATCCTCCAGACGGAGGCTGCGCCCGGTCTCGAACACCTCGCGCGCACGGGCCTGAAGCCTCCGGGCCGTATCCGTATCGGGGTGTGTCCGGTCATCCCTGTAGAGAAGTCGCGCCTGCCCTGTCGCCAGTTCGGTCGCAACAATAACAGGTATGCGGGCCTGACGTCGGGCGGCCACTGTTTCCAGCATCTCCAGATCCAGCGTGCCCTGCGGGTGGGCGGTCGTGCGTACCGCCGCGACATACACATCCAGCAATCCGCCACAGGCCAGCCCGACCGCCCATGCGTCATCGCTCGATACGCCATAGGAAAGACTGATGGGCCGCCCGGTTTCCATGACGGTTCCGGCTTCCTCGATCACCGCGCCTTCCACGCACCCCCCGCTGACCGAACCTTCGATACGGCCATTGGCGCACACCGCCATCATGCTGCCCGCGGGCCGTGGGGAGCTGCCCCATGTCGAGGTCACGGTCGCCATGGCGCAGGGCTGGCCCGCCCGCGCCCATTCGATCAGGAGATCCAGGGGATCCCGCGTGGAGGAAAGCTGTGTCATGACAGAGCCACCCTATCAGCACAGATACAGTCATGCCAGCCGGTAGACATGCGGGGTCGGGCGGCCCATGTATGTCATAACGCATGTGCCCGCCCATGGTGGGCCAGCACATGATATGGAGAAATGTAAATGAGTTATGTCGATCCCGTCTGGTATGTCGTTGCCGATAGCATTCACGCCCGCATTCTCAAGCATGGCGAACATGGCCTTGCGACGTTCACCCACCTCAAGAGCGATGACGCCAAGGGCATGGATGCGCCCCGTAATGGCGCGTATGGCAAGGTGATTGCCGAATTCCTGAACAACGCGGTGCGCCGCAAGGAAGCGCCGGGCATCGCCATCGCGGCGCCGGGTGAAGTGATGCACCAGATTCGCACCCATCTGGACGTGCAGGCCCGCCCGCTGGTGGTCAAGGAACTGGAACGTGACCTGACCAACACGCCGGATCATGAACTGGCGTCGCATTTCGATATTCCCGTGACCGGCTGGCCCCTGCCCGCCGCTGGCTGATCCGCGCGCCCTGCGGTATGCAGGGCGCATTCCACAATAGGGTCATATCCATGACGGCATCCCTGTCACTCGAAGTCGTGCCCGTTACCGCTTTTGGGCAGAACTGTTCCATTTTATGGAATCCCGACACACACCATGCGGTCGTGGTCGATCCGGGCGGGGATGTGCCGCGCATCATGGCGTTTATCGAACGGCATGGCCTGTCGGTGGATGCGATCTGGCTGACCCATGGTCATCTGGATCATGTCGGTGGCGCCGACGCCCTGCGCAGGACGCTGTCCCGGCGGCAGGGGGTGCCGGTTCCCGTTATCGGCCCGGAAAAGGGGGATGCGCCCCTGCTGGCCTCCATTCCCGAACAGGCCGCGCTGTTTGGCCTGACGGGGCTGGAAAACGTGCAACCTGACCGGTTCGTGAAACATGGCGAGGTGCTGGATTGCCTTGGTCATGAATTCGAGGTGCGGCACGTGCCCGGCCATACACCGGGCCATGTCATATTTTATGATCCCGCGTCCCGCTTCGCCCTTGTGGGGGACACGCTTTTCAGCGGCAGCGTGGGGCGGACCGACCTGCCCTATGGCGACCATGACCAGTTGATCGCATCCATTCGCCGGGAATTGCTTCCCTTGGGCGATGATGTCACCATCCTGCCCGGTCATGGCCCGGCGACGACAATCGGCGCTGAACGGACGGGAAATTCCTTTCTGGCCTGACGGTATGCAACACGGCGCAGGAGAGAAAGTGCGTATGATGTCCTTCAAGGCAGGCCGATGGCTGGTTCTGGCCGCATGCGTGGCCACGGTGTCCGTCCCCGCCATGGCGGCGGAAACGGGGGAGCCGACCCACGCCCAGCCCGTGCTGCCTACCGCGCCGCTGACCATTACAGGTGCGAATGGCGTTGCCCATGTTTTCACGGTGGAAAAAGCCATGACCCCGCGTGAGCAGCAGGTGGGTGAGATGTTCCGCCCGACCTTGGCGGCTGATAGCGGCATGATCTTCGTCTGGCCCTTCCCCCGCCAGAGCGACATGTGGATGGAAAATACGCTCGTACCCCTCGATATCGTTTTTATCGGCGCGGATAACCGCGTGTCCTCCATCGTGGAAAACGCCGTACCCCTCAGCCTGGCCCGGATCAGCAGCCACGGCCCGGTCCGCGCGACGCTGGAACTTCAGGGTGGCATTACCGAAAAACTCGGAATCGTCGTGGGGGATCGGGTGGAGTCCACCGCACTGGCCACGCAGCCGCCCGGTAAGTGATTCTAATTAATGGCGGTTTTCTGGGGTTTATGGTGTTTTTTGTGATGTTTTTTAGTCTGGATGTC
>NZ_BAIO01000294.1 GCF_000613305.1 Komagataeibacter kakiaceti JCM 25156 | reverse complement strand
GGGCAGGTGGTTCTTGTGGATATGGCGGCGTTGCTGGAACATTGTGATGGCGCGCCCTGTCCCGGCGGGGACGGGATGCGGGTCTTTTATCTGGATTCCGCGCGCCACATGCTGGCGGATGAGATGGTTCCGGGCGGTCCGGCGGCGGACATGTGCCGCGCCGTGCTGGCGCGCGCGCTGGAACTGCATGCCGTCTCCCTCATCGTGGTGCGGGACATGGGCGCGCAGCCGCCGCCAGCACAGGGCAGCGCGGGGGATCTCCGCTTCCTGCGCATGCTGCACGCCCATGCCCGGCTGCTGGGGCTGGCGTTGCAGGACTGTCTTGTCCGTGGCGGGGGCGCGACTGTCAGCATGCGCGCCGTGATTACGGCATAGGGAAGTAGAATAACTGACTGATAGGAAATAATAAAAGTTTCCGGGTGCCGCCTTCTTTCAAAAGGCGGCGTTCCCAGATGATTTTGCGGGATATTTCAAAGGCGGTCTTTTCAGACAGCCTCTCAGCGATGGGGATGGGCGTCGGCTGCGGTGAATTGCTGGCGGATGGCCTCCAGCAGTTCGGAAGGCTGGCTGACCAGCGCATCGGCCCCGGCCTCGACCAGTTCCTCACGCGAGCCATAGCCCCACAGCACGCCAAGGGCGCGGACATGGTTGGCATGGGCGCCGCTTATGTCATGCCGGCGGTCCCCGATCATGAGCGCATCTTCACGCCGGATGTTATGTTCGCGCAGCAGGGCGGCGATCAGTTCCGGCTTTTCCGCGCCGCTGTCATCCGCGCGCGCGCCGGACAGGCCATCGAAAAACCGGACCAGATCGCGCAGGTGCAGGATCTTGCGCGCCAGATGCCGGGGTTTGGATGTCGCCACGAACAGACGTACCCCTTCGGCGGAAAGGGTCTCGATCACATGGCGCATGTGGTCGAATACCGGGGTCTTGTGCATCCCTTCCGATTCGTAGTGCTTTCGGTAAAGGGCCATGGCTTCCTGTACCCGGTCATCGCCATAATGGGCCAGAACGTGGCCGATCAGTTCTTCCAGCGGCGGGCCGACCACCCATGTCAGGTCGATCGACATATCGGGTTCATGCCCCAAGTCACGCAGCAGGGCATGGATGGAGTCCACAATGCCATCGCGCGAACGAACGATGGTTCCGTCCAGATCAAAGAGTACGGTATGGGATTTCTGAAACAGCATGCAGGTTCATAAGCTCCTAGTCCTGCCCCATCATGCACGATCAGGGCGGGATTTTGTGCTGAAATTGTTGAGAAGTCTCCATTTTGTCCGATAAAAGGCCGCAACCGGACCTGTTCCCGCCCACCGAACGCGCCATAAGCCGTGCCGACGACCTTGCCTTCCTGCGTGACATGATCCGCACGCTCGACACCACCCACCCCGCGCCGGACCGCCTTGCGGCCAGCCTGCTGGAGCGTTTCGGTTCGGCTGGCATGGCGCTGTCGGCACATGTGGGGGCGATGGATGAGGTGGCCGGAGGGGAAACGGCCCTGCCGCCGCTATTCGCCGTCGCGCGGGAGGCGGCGCTGCGGCTGCACCGCAGCCGCGTGCGGCGGACGGATGTGCTGTCCGGGCGGGAAGGACTCATGGCCTATCTTCAGGCCAGCATGGGGCACGAGGTGGTCGAGCAGTTCCGCGTGCTGTTCGTCGATGCCGGGTTTCATCTTCTGGCCGATGAACTGATGGGCACCGGCACGGTCAACCATTCGCCCGTCTATCCGCGCGAGATCATGCGCCGCGCGCTCGGGCTCGGGGCCAGCAGGCTGGTGCTGGCCCATAACCACCCGGCGGGGCGGCCGGAGCCGTCGGGCGCTGATATTGAAATGACCATGCGCATCGTCCAGCTTGGCAAGCTCATGCAGGTGGCGGTGCATGACCATATCATCGTCGGCAACGGCCGGACGTGCAGCTTCCGTGAGATGGGGCTGATTATCTAGCGTGGCCAGCGGGCCAAGCGCCGCCTCGACCCCGAATTCCCCCGGCAGGCCACCGGGCGGGAACAGCACGTTCACATGCCCCATCTTGCGGCCGGGGCGGGCTTCCGTCTTGCCATAATGGTGGGCCAGCAGGCGGGGCGCGGCCATGATTTGTGGCCACAGGGCCATGTCGTCCGGCCCGATCAGGTTCTTCATCACCGCATCGCTGTGGCGGATGGCGGGTGGCAGGGGCAGACCGGTCACGGCGCGCACATGCATCTCGAACTGGTCGACCGGGCAGGCGTTCATGGTCCAGTGGCCGGAATTATGGGGCCGGGGGGCGATTTCATTCACCCGCAGGCTGCCATCACGGTCCACGAACATCTCGACACCCAGCAGCCCCACCAGATCAAGCGCCACCGCAATGCGCCGGGCCAGGTCACGGGCCTGCGCGGCCAGATCGGGCGGGATGCGCGCGGGCGCGAGGCTTATGTCCAGAATCCCGTTGCGATGACGGTTTTCCGTGACGTCGAAGGTGCTGACCTCGCCCTGCGCATTGCGGGCCACCATCACGCTCACTTCACAGGCGAAATGCACCATCCCCTCCGCCACCAGCGGGTGGGGGCGCAGGGTGTCAAACGCGGCGTCCAGTTCCCCGGCGTCATGGATGCGGGCCTGACCCTTGCCATCATAGCCAAGGCGCGTGGTCTTGAGGATGAAGGGGTAACCCAGCGCCTCCGCCGCGCGGTCCAGATCGGCGCGGTCATGCACGGCCCGCCATGGGGCGACCGGAATGCCGGTTTCCGCCATGAAGGTTTTTTCGGCAATGCGGTCCTGGCTTATGCGCAGAATGCGACCGGCGGGGTTGACGGGCCGGATGCTGGAAAGCAGGTCCAGGCCATCGGCGCTGATATTCTCGAACTCGAAGGTAATGACATCCACGGCGTCGGCAAACCGGCGCAGGGCGTCATGGTCGTCATATCGGCCAGCGTGAGGCATGCGCCACCTGGGCCGCCGGACGTCGGCCTCCCTGCGTCAGGATATGG
>NZ_BAIO01000295.1 GCF_000613305.1 Komagataeibacter kakiaceti JCM 25156 | reverse complement strand
CGGATCAGTTCCGCGCCGTCGATTTCCGACGTACCGCCGATTTCCCCGATCATGACGATGGAATGGGTGTCCGGATCCGCGATCATGCGCTCCAGCACATCGGTAAAGTCCATGCCCTTGACCGGATCGCCGCCAATCCCGACGCAGGTGCTCTGCCCCTGGCCGATGGCGGTGGTCTGGGCCACGGCTTCATATGTCAGGGTGCCGGAGCGCGAGACGATGCCACATGCCCCCGGCGGTGGATGGGGCCGGGCATGATGCCGATCTTGCATTCATCGGGCGTGATGATGCCCGGACAGTTCGGGCCGATCAGCAGGCTGTCAGACTGCTCCAGGGCAGCGCGCACGCGCACCATGTCCTGCACCGGGATCCCTTCGGTAATGCACACGATCAGCGGGATTCCGGCGGCGATGGCCTCCAGAATGGCGTCGGCGGCCCCCACGGGCGGCACGTAGATGACGGAGGCTTCGGCCCCCGTGGCCTCACGCGCCTGGGCCACGGTGTCGAAGACCGGCAGGCCAAGGTGCAGGCTGCCCCCCTTGCCGGGGGTGACGCCGCCGACCATGCGGGTGCCGTAGGCAATGGCCTGCTCGGTGTGGAAGGTGCCCTGCGCGCCGGTAAAGCCCTGCGTGATCACCTTGGTGGAACGGTTGACGAGAATGGACATTCACTCAGGCTCCGGCATTACGGACGGCGGTTACGATCTTGCGGGCGGCGTCGCCCAGATCGTCGGCGGGGATGATTGTCAGGCCGGATTCAGCCAGCAGCGCCTTGCCGCGTTCGACATTCGTGCCCGCCAGTCGGACCACCAGCGGCACGCTCAGCCCGGTTTCGTGCGAGGCGGCGATGATGGCCTCCGCGATCACATCGCAGCGCATGATGCCGCCGAAGATGTTGACGAGAATGCCACGCACCTTGGGGTCGCCGATCAGGATGCGGAAGGCGGCCGCCACCCGCTCCTTTGACGCGCCACCGCCGACATCGAGGAAGTTGGCGGGCTCCTCGCCCTCCATCTTGATGATGTCCATCGTCGCCATGGCCAGGCCCGCGCCATTGACCATGCAGCCGATGTTGCCATCCAGCCCCACATAGGCCAGCCCGTATTCGGCGGCCTCGCGCTCGCGGGGGTCTTCCTCGTGCTCGTCGCGCAGGTTCGCCACCTCGGGGTGGCGGAACAGGGCGTTGTCGTCGAACGACATCTTGGCGTCGAGCGCCAGCAGGTCGCCCGCCTCGGTCACGACCAGCGGGTTGATTTCCACGATCGCGGCGTCAAGGTCGGTAAAGGCGGTGTAGGCGGCGCGCACCACGTTCTGGAACGCGCGGATTTCGCGGCCCTTCAGCCCGAGGCGCACGGCCAGCCCACGGGACTGGTAATCGCACAGGCCCTTCGCGGGGTCGATGTATTCCTTGAAGATGCGATCGGGCGTACGGGCGGCCACTTCCTCGATTTCCATGCCACCATCGGGCGAGGCGACGATGACCAGACGCCCGGTGGAACGGTCCACCAGCAGGGAAAGATACAGCTCGCGCGCAATGTCGCAGCCGGATTCGACATACAGCGTGCGGACAAGGCGGCCCATCGGCCCGGTCTGCTGCGTGACCAGCACCTGACCCAGCATGGCGTCCGCCGCGTCCGTGACCTCATCGATGCTGCGGGCCAGACGTACGCCGCCCTTGCCTTCGGGCCGGCCGGCGAAATGTCCGGCGCCCCGCCCCCCGGCGTGAATTTGTGCCTTGACCACGGTAACCGGCGCACCAAGTGCGCGGGCGGCCGTTACGGCTTCATCCGTGGTGGTGGCAGCACGTCCTTCAGGCACGGGCATGCCGTAGGAGCGCAGCAGCGCCTTTGCCTGATATTCGTGAATGTTCATATGGCGACCCAATCTGTCTTTCTTATTGGCGGTGTCGGGCAACGCCCCTAGCACGATATGGGACCGCTGTGACAGGGGGAGAGCGCGCGGGATTGGCGTAAACGTGAAACATGTGTCATGTCCTCCCTGGCAAAGGCGCGTGCCCGATGCCGTTACGGAGAACATGCAGAAGACAGGTCGCGATGAAACACTGGCGCATTGAACAGATGAACTGGGACCGTTTCGACCCGCAGCGGGTGGACCCTGATATCATCCCCTTGGTCAAGGCCGCTTCGGTCGTTGAGCGCAACAGCCTTGATTATGCCCGTTACCTGAAGAACGTGTTCGCCGATGACCCTGATTTCAGTCAGGCGGCGGATAACTGGGCGCAGGAGGAGGTCCAGCATGGCGACGCGCTGGGCCGGTGGGCGATGCTGGCCGATCCGTCATGGGATTA
Source organism: Komagataeibacter kakiaceti JCM 25156 (assembly GCF_000613305.1). The sequence continues at coordinate 652 of NZ_BAIO01000295.1, read as the reverse complement.
TATGGCGGCGTTCAGGCGTTACCGGCAGTCCTACCGGCTGGATGTGGACGTGGATGCCTCCATCCGCGGTTCCCGCACGGGGGAACTGATCGCGCGCTGCATGGTGGAAACCGGAACCTCGTCCTTCTATACCGCCCTGGCCGACGCCACGCGTGAGCCGTTGCTGGAGGCGATATGCAGGCAGATCGCGGCGGATGAATACCGTCATTTCAAGCTGTTCTACGATCATATGCAACGCTACCTGCGCCGGGAGCATCTGGGGGTATGGCAGCGCACCCGTATCGCCATGGGCCGTGTCACGGAAAGCGAGGATGACGAACTCGCCTCCGCCTTCCATACGACGAACGAACCCCCCGGCATGGCCTATGACCACAGGCGCTGCATCGCGGGCTATATGTCGCGCGCGCTGCGTTTTTACCAGCCGCGCCATGCCGCGCGGGTCACGGGCATGATTCTCAAGACAATCGGCTGGACCCCGCATGGGCGGCTGCATGCCCTGCTGGCGGCGGGGATGTACCGCCTGCTCCAGATGCGCCAGCGCAAATTCGCCCGGCTCACGGCCGCCACGGCCTGATGGTGTCACCCCCTTGATGACAGGAACGAAGACGGACAGGATGACGGTTCAGTATATAAAAACGCACGCGGCCGGGCT